>JBEGVX010000143.1:0-2622 GCA_041178105.1 Actinomycetota bacterium | reverse complement strand
AAAAGGTCAACTGCGCTATCAACTGACATCAGAAAACCAAGAGGAGCCGCTTTACCGAGTGGGAAAATTACTCAATGAGTTACTCGTGCAGATTCAAAGTAGTGGAAACATTTTAGTATTGCGAACTCCACCAGGGGGTGCACAGTTACTTGCTAGCGCGCTGGATCGAGCAACGCGCGCAGGGGTTCTCCATCAGATTATCGGCACTATCGCTGGGGATGACACAGTCATGGTGATTATTAATGATCAATATAAGTCGAGCCAGGTATTAACGTTTCTCTCTTCACTTGCTGAGGATGTCGATACCGAGAATTTGGATGAAAGCCGGAAGAATAGCGTTGAAAATTTTGAAAAATCTAAGGCAAGAGGGAGGGCGGGCAAATGACTCTGTGGGGAGGTCGATTCACCTCGGCCACATCCGATGCCATGTCGGCGCTATCGCGCAGCGTCCATTTTGACTGGCGACTAGCCCCATATGACATCGCTAGTAGCAAGAGCCATTGCCAAAATTTGGTGAAGAGCAAAACTCTCACCGCTGCCGAAGGAAAGAAAATTATGGCAGCGCTCGATCAGTTGCGAAAAGATATTGAGCGAGGGGCTGTTACGCCAACCGAACAAGATGAAGATTTACACGGAGCCATCGAGCGAGTTCTTATCGACCGCCTGGGAGAGCTTGGTGGGAAACTGCGTGCAGGTCGATCGCGAAATGATCAAATTGCCACAGATCTTCGACTCTATTTGCGTGATGTGACATGCGAGCTGATTGCTCAAATTATTTCACTCGCGCAGGCTTTTACGGTGCAGGCTAAGCGCCATGAAAATTCATATGTATCGGGTTTTACACACTTACAGCATGCCCAACCAATTGTCTTCGGGCACGAATTGGCAAAGCATGCGCACGCCTTGTTGCGTGATGTGGAACGCCTCGAACAATGGTGGGAACGCACTGGCGTAAGTCCGCTTGGTTCTGGGGCGCTTGCTGGCACGGCGCTCTCTGCCAATCCGGAAGGTGCTGCTAAAAATTTAGGATTTAGCGCTGCTGCAGGAAATAGTATTGACGCCGTTAGCGATAGGGATTTTGCGGCAGAATTTTTATTTATCGCAGCAATGATTGGTATTCATTTATCGCGAATTGGTGAAGAGTGGATTCTATGGAGCGCCTCCGAATTTGGCTGGGCAAAGCTCTCTGATTCTTTCTCTACAGGTTCATCAATCATGCCGCAGAAAAAAAATCCTGATGTAGCAGAACTTGCCCGCGGCAAGAGTGGGCGATTGGTAGGCAATCTCACTAGTTTGCTCGTTACTTTAAAAGGATTGCCCTTTGCGTACAACCGAGATCTTCAAGAGGATAAAGAACCGGTCTTCGATTCAATCGATACCTTGCTCTTACTTTTACCCGCAGTTATCGGAATGGTGGAAACCACAGAGTTTGACAGCAAGAAAATGGCCAGTGGTGCAACCACTGGTTTTGCATTAGCTACAGAAATTGCCGATTACCTTGTTCGCAAAGGGGTTCCATTTTCGAAAGCGCATGACATTTCCGGACGAGCGGTAACAATGGCTGAGGCGAAGGGGATAACCCTAGAAGAGCTATCACTTGCCGAGTATCAATCCTTGAATAAACTTTTTAGCGCAGATATTTTCAAAGCTTTAACAGTTGAGAGCGCAGTTGCCTCACGTAAAAGTCGTGGCGGTACAGCTCCGGCAGCGCTACGCATCCAGCTCACTGAATTGGGTACCCTTATTTCTGTCGCTAAACGTGCAAATTCAAAGCGAAGTGCACATATGGCGAAGCTTTGGGGCGAAAGTAGCGCCCGAAAAGCCCAAAAAGTTGGTAAGCAGGGGAGCGCACGTGGTTAGTGGTCGGGAATTACTGGAAGATCTTGAGTGGCGCGGTTTGGTTGCGCAAACTACCGATCGAGAAGAGTTGATTAAATCCCTCGACAACGGACCAGTTACCCTCTACATAGGTTTTGACCCTACTGCTGCAAGCTTGCACATCGGCAGTCTCGCCGTACTTCTTGTTCTCAAACGATTTCAATTAGCGGGCCATCGGCCGATCGCTCTTGTTGGTGGGGCTACCGGTTTGGTAGGCGACCCGAGTGGCAAGTCGGAGGAGCGAACGCTCAATGATGAGAGCGTGGTCGCTAGTTTTGTTGCAAAAATTAGAGAACAAGTAGAGCCATATTTAGACTTTAACGAATCAAAAACTGGCGCGCTGGTAGTGAACAATCTTGATTGGACCGCACCACTCTCTGCTATCGCGTTTTTGCGCGATATCGGAAAGCATTTCAGCGTTAATCAAATGCTTGCCAAAGATTCAGTCTCTTCCCGATTAAATGCAAATGGAATCTCTTATACAGAATTTTCCTACCAAGTTCTACAAGGATTTGATTTCCTCGAACTCTACCGTCGCCACAACTGCACGTTGCAGATAGGTGGAAGTGATCAGTGGGGAAATATCGTTGCTGGCCTTGATCTTATTCGTAAGATTGAGCAAGGAGTTGGCCACTGCTTGACTATTCCTTTAGTAACAAAGTCTGATGGAACAAAGTTTGGCAAAACTGCATCCGGAACCATTTGGCTTGATGCCGAACTTACCTCGCCGTATGCGCTCTACCA
>JBEGVX010000142.1:0-3706 GCA_041178105.1 Actinomycetota bacterium | reverse complement strand
CTCTCCATCGGCGAGCGCATGCACAGTGAAAAAGAGGCGCTAGCAATTGTGGATGCTTTTATCGCCACCGATTACTCGGGTGAAGATCGCCATACTCGTCGGATCGACATGATTAGCGAGTACGAAGAGAGCAAAAAACTTCCACCGCTCTAAAATTTAATTCTTGTAATAGAAAAAGTCTGTCACTTCATGTTCTTTTGTTAAGCCTTGCTCTTCAAATCGAGTCAATGGGCGATGCGCAGGTCTAGCAACCTTGCCTCCTGAAAATTCTTTTGCCTTTTCGAACTCCAATTCAATCCACTGCGCATATGGCGCCCAATCGGTAGCGATATGTAATAAGCCATGCGGAATCAATTTAGTTGCTAACAATGGGATGAAGTCCCCTTGAAGTAAACGCCTTTTGTGATGGCGAAGTTTCTGCCAAGGATCTGGGAAATAAATTCTAATCTCATCGAAGCTGCCGTCCACAAAATTTTCTGCGAGCACTTCTTTCACATCGGCATGCACGATTCGCAGATTCTCGAGAGCCATTTTCTCGATACGCCATAACAATGACCCAACGCCTGGCTTATGCACTTCAATTGCGATGATCGAAGTATCTGGATCGGCCGCTGCCATCTGTGCTGTCGCCTCGCCCATCCCACTGCCAATCTCCAAGACGCGACGTTTAGCTGCTGGAAACTCGGTGCGGGGATCAATTGGAGTACCTGAAATAGGCAGAATAAATCGCGCGCCCAACCTTTCAATCGCCCCCTCTTGGGCAGGGGTAATTCGGGCGCCACGTAACTTGTAAGTCCGAATGGAATTGGGGTGCTCTTGGTGTTCCACAAGGCAAGGGTGCCATCAACGGGACATATCTAGCGTAGGAGTGGTTGGATAGTGGCCTGTTCCTTTCGGATAAGCCTCAGAATCACAAGGAGTCAGCCAGTGCCCGGAATTAATCTCACTCGCGAAGAAGCCCTCTCTCGCTCCGCACACCTAAAAGTCGAGAGCTATCACGTTGATCTCGACCTCACCACCGGAGCCGAGACCTTTCGTGCCAAGACCACCGTCAAGTTCCGAAGTAGCGCACCAGGTTCCAGCACTTTTATCGATGCCGTGGGTAAGACAATGCACAGCGCAACGCTCAACGGTGTGACACTCGAAGCTTCGGCATTCGATGGCGAGAGTATTCATCTCTCTAACTTGGCAGCAGAGAACATCTTGTTAGTCGATCTCGAAGCTATCTATTCTGTAACAGGTGAAGGTCTGCACCGTTTTGTTGATCCCTCAGACGCAGAGGTTTATCTCTATACACAATTTGAAGTCGCAGATGCGCGCCGGATGTATGCCTGCTTTGATCAACCTGACCTCAAGGCAACATTCACCCTCAGCGCCATCACTCCGAAACACTGGGAAGTGATCTCCAACAACCCGGTCGCCGAGAGTAAAGAGCTCTCCGATGAAAAGAAATTTGTTTCCTTTACGACTACCCCGGTGATGTCTACCTATATCACCGCGTTGGTCGCTGGTCCGTATCACAAAGAGTTCGATGTCTATAAAGGTGAAAAAGAAGTTCCCCTTGGTATCTACTGCCGCAAATCGCTAGCGAAGCATCTAGATGCAAGCGAAATTTTCTTAATAACGAAACAAGGATTTGAGTACTTTGAACGGGAATTTGGCCTTGCTTATCCATTTGAAAAATACGACCAGCTTGCGGTAGCAGAATTTAATGCAGGTGCGATGGAGAATGCAGGATGCGTCACCTTCGCTGAAGATTACTTCGTATTCCGAAGCAAAGTTACCGATAAGAATTACAACTGGCGTGCAAATGTCATCCTCCACGAAATGGCACACATGTGGTTCGGTGACCTTGTCACGATGACATGGTGGGACGATCTGTGGCTCAACGAATCCTTTGCAGAGTGGGCCTCCTATACAGCGCTCGCCGACGCAACAAAATTCAAAAACTCGTGGACCACCTTCAATGCAGAGCGCAAGAACTGGGCGTACCGCCAAGATCAACTCTCTTCCACCCACCCAATTGTTGTAGATATGCACGACCTCGAAGCAGTACGGACCAACTTTGATGGCATCACCTATGCAAAAGGCGCATCAGTTCTGCAACAACTGGTCGCCCACGTTGGTAAAGCAAATTTCGTTGCGGCGCTTAAGAAATATTTCGCAAAGCACGCCTGGAAGAACACCACATTAAATGATCTACTCGTCGAACTCGAAGCTACAAGTGGGCGCGATCTCAAACCGTGGGTTGCAACGTGGCTCTGCACCGCTGGTGTAAATACTTTACGTCCAGAAATTTCAGTAACTGATGGCAAGTATTCCTCGGTAGTGGTCAAACAAGAACCGCCAAAGATGCCGGTTGGTTCTCAAGAGCTCCGACCACATCGCATGTCCGTGGGAATTTATGATCTCGTAGGAGAGAAACTCGTGCGACGAATCAGCCACGAACTAGATGTCGTTGGTGCATCGACTGCTATTGATGCATTTACTGGAGAGAAAGAGGGAGATCTCATCCTGATAAATGATGGCGATCTCTCCTACGGAAAACTTAGATTCGACGCAAAATCAGTGAAGACGCTTACCGAAAAACTCTCTGGCGTAGAAGATCCCTTAACACGAGCGCTCTGTTGGTCAGCAACCTGGGACATGCTCCGTGATGGTGAACTCAGCGCCAGCCAATACGTACCCATGGCAGTCACTGGCCTAGCGACCGAAAAGGATGTCTCGGTTGTCTCCATGACGCTTATGCAACTAGGCACTGCAGTCGAGTTATATGCCTGCGATGAAAATCGAGACAAGGTTCGAGAACAAGTGGCAAATGGAGCAGAGATTCTTCTCGAGCAGGCAAAAGAAGGTAGCGATATGCAATTGCAATACGCCCGCTCTTTTGCCTCTTTCGCATTCTCAGATCGTCAACATTCGCGAATCAAAGACATGCTCGACGGCCGACTTCCGGGATTGGTTGTTGATGCAGACCTTCGTTGGCACTTTATTAATTGTCTTGCAGAGCGTGGCAAAATCACCACTGCAGCAATTGATGCAGAGTTAGAGCGCGACAACACCGCTAGTGGTCATAAGAACGCTGCCTCTGCTCGAGCAGCAATACCAACTTCTGAAGCAAAGGAGAGTGCATGGCAGAGCGCGCTTGGTGGCGAACTCTCCAACCACATCCATGATGCAACCATCGCAGGCTTCAATAGGCCGCTACAACGTGTTCTCACAAAGAGTTACATCGATAAATATTTCGACTGCTTAATTACCGTCTGGGAGAAACTCTCATACGAGCTGGCATCGACCGTGGTAACCGGTCTCTTCCCCTCGTATCAAGTAAATGACGAGGTCTTAGCTAAATGCGAAGGATGGCTGACTGGAGCAGGAAAAGATGCCCCAGCTGCCCTGCGTCGTTTCGTCAGCGAAAATCGGGATGCGCTTACCCGAGCAATCAATGCCCAGCAAGTGGATGCGCGCTTTTAACTTTAACGTTTAATCGTTGAGGTTGAAAGATGGGTATTCGTCTGTAACGAGAAGGAATGCGTAGCCAAAAACGCGATTCCAAAATCTAGTTGCACCAAAAAGCACCTCTGCTACTGCTTGTGGCATCTCTTTGGTAAAAATCACTGCGAACCATCCGACAACTAACATGATGAGCGCGTAGATGGTGTAAATCAATCCGACAAGATAGAGCGGGATTGCTAACAACCATTTC
>JBEGVX010000141.1:0-3504 GCA_041178105.1 Actinomycetota bacterium | reverse complement strand
AATTTCGAATTGCGCTAACCCCAGATGGCGCTGCCGAGTTGGTCAAAAGCGGTCATCGCGTCTTAGTTGAGGTTGGCGGTGGTGAAGGAGCTGGTTTTACTGATGTGGAATACCGCAACGTTGGGGCGGAACTTATCGAGAGCGCTGTTGATATTTGGAGTAACTCTGAAGTAATTGTGAAGGTAAAAGAGCCTCAAGCTAGTGAGTATCCATTAATGCGCAGAGGTCAGGTGCTCTTCACCTATCTTCATTTGGCGGCCTCGAAACCTTGCACCGATGCTTTGCTCGATAGCGGAATTACCAGCATTGCCTATGAAACGGTTACAGAGAACGGGCGATTGCCGCTTCTTACTCCAATGAGTGAAGTGGCCGGCAGATTAGCGCCTCAAGTTGGGGCAGCTGCTCTTCAGAAGGCTTCCGGTGGACGAGGAGTGCTCCTTGGGGGAGTGCCAGGAGTTCGTCCTGGGCGAGTATTGATTTTGGGCGGTGGCGTTGCTGGTACGCAAGCGGCGCGAATTGCTCATGGAATGGGCGCAGCGGTTCAAATTGCCGATCGAAATTTGGCAAGACTAAAAGAGTTAGATGAATTATTCGGCGGCGCAATTGAAACGGTTTATTCAACAAGTGGCGCAATTGAGGAGCTGGCGAAAGAGGCAGATTTAGTAATTGGTGCGGTCTTGATTAAAGGGGATAAAGCCCCAAAGTTAATATCTAACGCGCTCGTGGCAAAGATGAAACCAGGAAGCGTCTTGGTTGATATAGCAATTGACCAAGGGGGATGTTTTGAAGATTCACGCCCAACAACTCACTCCGACCCTACATTCAGCATTCATCAATCGCTCTTTTATTGCGTAGCCAATATGCCGGGGGCAGTTCCACGAACTTCTACTCTGGCTCTAACAAATGCAACGCTGCCATATCTCCTTCAGTTGGCGAACAAAGGGTGGAAGAAGGCCCTCACTGAGAGTTCAGCTCTTCAGAGCGGATTAACAACACACGAGGGGAATCTCTGCTCGCCAGAAGTAGGACATGCGCTCGCGATGCCAGTTCGAGGCGTTCATGAATTCCTCACTTAATCGAGCCAATGTTGATCTCTTTCTTGATCATCTGACTGTCGAGCGAGGTTTATCCAGAAATACTCTGCTTGCTTATCAACGCGATCTACTTCGCTACATTGATTTTTTAGAAAGTCTTGGCAAATCAATGTTAGATGTGAGTGAACGAGATATTGAAGATTTTCTCTCTCATCTACGAAATGGAGATGGCAATCATCCGCCACTCTCACCCTCTTCATCTGCAAGATCAATTATTGCGGTCCGAGGATTTCACAAATTTCTTGCTCGAGAGAATCGCTCTGTTGATCCCGCGGCGCAGATACACCCGCCTACCCCCGGTAGGAGGTTGCCAAAGGCGCTCTCTCTTACTGAAATAGAGGGGATTATTTCCGGAGCAGGCAGTGGTGAGAGCGCACAATCGTTGCGCGATCGGGCACTTGTAGAGTTGCTTTACGCCACCGGTGCACGTGTGAGCGAAGTTATCTCGCTCGACGTTGATCAAATTAAATCTCCACTTCAATCTATTCGATTATTAGGTAAAGGTGGCAAGGAGCGAGTAGTGCCCGTGGGATCATTTGCTGCAGAAGCTATAGATAATTATTTGGTCCGTGGTCGACCTGCGTTAATTGAGGGAAAAAGTGATCGAAGAGAGCGAAAGCTCTTCCTAAATTTGCGCGGCACGCCGTTATCTCGGCAAAGCGCCTGGGAGATCGTCAGAAGCTGTGCCATAAAGGGCGGCGTTACTTCTGAGTTGAGCCCGCACTCCTTTCGCCACTCCTTTGCTACTCATCTGCTAGATGGGGGCGCCGACATTCGAACTGTTCAAGAGTTGTTAGGACATGCGAGCGTGGCGACGACGCAGATTTACACCTTGGTGACAATTGACCGTCTCCGCGAGGCCTATCTCCTTGCGCACCCCAGGGCCAAATAGCCAAATAGCTAGTCAGCCAACCTCTGCGCCCCGCCGACATGTGAGGGTTGCTAGCTCGATAGCCAGACCTCTAGGCTCCGGCTATCGCAAAGAGAGGTTTCTCGCTTGAACGCTAAATCGACAATATCGAAGGCGTCTTCAGCATCTCGTGACGAAGATGTGGTCTCTGTCCACGAGTTGATGAAGGGGCGGAGTAAGAACATTCCGGCTGTAAAGAAAATTGATCCAAAAGGAAAACATGGTCCCGCGAAGACCATTGCAGTGGTGAACCAGAAAGGTGGCGTTGGTAAAACCACGACAACGATTAGTCTGGGTGCAAGCCTTGCAGAATTGGGTCGCCGCGTATTGCTCGTTGATTTTGACCCTCAAGGATCGCTCTCGATCGGTCTGGGCGTAGTAACTGATGAGCTGGAAAGCTCAATTTACAACTTGCTTATGGATCGAAGCGCTACGGTAGATGACGTTCTTTTGAAGACCAGCGTTCCCGGAATGGATTTAATTCCTAGCGACATCATGCTCTCTGGTGCAGAAATTGGCCTTGTAAATGAGGTGGCACGAGAGCAGACGCTGAAGCGAATACTTGCCACAGTTGCACCAGATTACGACGTAATTCTGATCGATTGCCAGCCCTCTCTTGGGTTGCTTACCGTGAATGCTTTAACTGCCGCAGATCTCGTTTTGGTGCCCTTGCAGTGCGAGTATTTTGCGCTCCGTGGGTTCAAGTTGCTAAAGGAAATCACAAGTAAAATTCAAGAGCGTCTTAATCCAGAGCTTCGAATTATTGGAATTGTGGCCACAATGTTTGAACGGACAGCGCATAGCAAAGAGGTATTAGCGCGAATTTACGAGGCTTTTCCAGAGCAAGTCTTCGACACAGTCATATCCAAAACTGTTCGATTTAACGAAACAACAGCAGCTGGCGAACCCATCACCAGCTACGCCTCATCCTCGCCGGGGGCTGCCGCCTACCGCCGATTGGCACGTGAGGTTATCTCTCGAGGAGGATCATCATGAGTCGACGCGTCAGCCTGCCTGGTGCCGAAGAGCTTTTCCGCACAACTTCCACCACGCTCTCTGCAGTTCCGGCGCCCAGCGAAGAGCGGGAGAGTGGCTCTGATAGTAAAACCACTACCAGCGCCACCCCATCGAGGAGCGACAAAGCCGCCCCGGTTCGAACAACTGCTCGTCGTCGAGTTTCACGGAGCGCCTCTGCGCCATCTGGTCGAGAGCGACATGAAGAGAAAATCACTGTTTATCTCTCACCCGAGGAGCTATTTGATTTGGAGCAGGCCCGCCTAAGTCTTCGCGGGGATATGGGACTTGCGGTCGATCGCGGGCGAATTGTCCGCGAAGCAGTCGCTGTCATCGTCGCCGATCTCGAAGCTAAAGGAGAATCGAGCATCCTCGCTCGCAGACTTCGCGGTCAGTAATCAGATACCGTTCCCCTGTGATTGAAGTAGAGAGCGGCAAGGCGACTCCAGCTACTGCCAGCCCAGAATCCCCTGCGAACGCGGGTGA
>JBEGVX010000140.1:0-2533 GCA_041178105.1 Actinomycetota bacterium | reverse complement strand
TGCAGTTGGAACGAATGAAGAGCGCATTTTTCCCTAGTGCGCGTGAATATTCTCGATTGTTTGGCCTTGATAGTGAACGTCTTGCTAAAGGAGAGAACTCTCCACTCATCTTGCATCCAGGGCCGATTAATAGAGGTTTAGAAATCTCTTCAGAATGTGCAGATAACGTGGACTCTCTTATCTTGGAACAAGTAAGGAATGGCGTAAGTGTAAGGATGGCAGTTTTGTATCTACTCTTAGGGGGAGCTGATTAATATGACAACTCCGGATAAATCAATGAATGGAAAATCAAGCTACCTCATTCGATCAGTACGCACTCCGAATCAAGAGTTAGTAGATGTGCGGATAGCTTCTGGGGTGATAAGCGAAATTGCACCAGCTCTATCACTGGATCCAAATGAATCCGAGATTATTGAAGGTGCGCAGCTGCAACTTTTACCAGGCTTGGTGGATTTACACACCCACCTTCGTGAGCCTGGGCGTGAAGATGCAGAAACAGTTCGTACTGGAAGTGCAGCGGCTGCCTTGGGCGGCTTTACCGCTGTCCATGCGATGGCCAATACAGACCCAGTTGCTGATACCGCGGGAGTAGTTGAGCAAGTTGTTCGCCTGGGGCGTGAGGCCGGATATTGCGATGTGTTTGCTGTTGGCGCAGTTACTCAAGGATTAAATGGTTCCGAACTTGCAGAGTTGGGCGCAATGGCGCACTCCATGGCGCAGGTACGAGTTTTTAGCGATGATGGAGAATGCGTCTCAGACTCCCTTGTCATGCGAAGGGCTTTGGAATATGTGAAGCAATTTGATGGCGTGATTGCCCAACATGCACAAGATCCTCGCCTAACAGAGATGGCCCAGATGAACGAAGGTGTTATTTCGGCCAAATTAGGTTTAGCGGGATGGCCAGCTGTAGCAGAAGAAGCGATTATTGCCCGAGATGTTCTGCTCGCCGAACACGTAGGAGCACGATTACATATTTGTCATGTTTCTACTGCTGGTAGCGTTGAAATTATTCGAAGGGCAAAAGCTCGCGGCATAAATGTGACTGCAGAAGTGACGCCACATCATTTGCTTCTTACTGATTCACTTGCGGAAACGTACGATCCAATCTATAAAGTAAATCCTCCTTTGAGGACGGCTGCAGATGTGCAAGCGCTAAGAGTGGCCCTCGCCGATGGCACCATAGATATTGTCGCTACAGATCATGCGCCACATCCACGCGAGGCAAAAGAATGCGAATGGAGTGAGGCGGCTAATGGAATGTTGGGATTAGAGAATGCGCTCTCTGTTGTTCAAGAAAGCATGATTGAAAGTGGACTTTCAAATTGGAGCACCATCTCAGAACGGATGTCTTATGCGCCCGCTCGGATTGGTCGAACCAACCCAAGCGCTGGCCACGGTCAGGAGATAAAAGTGGGCGCTCTGGCCAACCTCATTTTAGTTGATACGAAAATTCGTCGAAAGGTGCGCGAAATCAAAAGCGTAAGTAAGAGTAGTAATAATCCCTATGTAGAGCGAGAGCTACCTGGACAGGTTATGTTCACCTTTTTGCGCGGCGAGATGATTGTCGCTCATGGAGAATTGGTGAAAGCGTTATGAACCAAAGAGAGCGCGCTTTTTTAGTGTTAGATGATGGCCGGATCTTTGAAGGTCGAGCCTGGGCGAAAGAGGGCCAAACTTTCGGCGAGGCAGTCTTCTCAACTGGCATGACTGGCTATCAAGAAACGCTGACCGATCCATCGTACTTTCAACAAGTGGTAGTGATGACTGCGCCACATATTGGAAATACTGGGATGAATGCGGTGGATGAAGAATCCAGAAAAATTTGGGTTTCAGGCTTTGTTGTGCGAGATCCGTCACGAGTGTCAAGTAATTGGAGATCAGAGCGCGACCTAGAGAGTGAACTCATTGCGAACGATGTTGTAGGAATATCCGGCGTCGATACTCGAGCGCTAACTCGGCATCTGCGTGACTGTGGCGCTATGCGAGTAGGAATTTTCTCTGGTGAGGAGTTAACTCGCGAAGAGATGGTGCGTAGGGTGCGGCAATCTCCCCAAATGGCCGGGTCTAACTTGGTTGCCGATGTCTCCATTCCAACGAAATATTCCGTCTCAGCACAAGGAACCAAGAAGGCTGTTGTCGCCGCCCTAGACCTAGGTATTAAAGGCGCCACACCCAGATTGATGTCAGAGCGCGGAATCGAAGTGCATGTTTATCCGTTTGACGCATCCCTAGATGAGCTTTTGGAGCATCATCCAGATGGAATCTTCCTCTCTAATGGACCAGGGGATCCGTCGACGATGAGATCAACGGTTGAATTAGTTCGCGAGGTATTACACCGTGGCATTCCGGTTTTTGGAATCTGTTTTGGTCATCAAATATTTGGCCAAGCCTTAGGTTTTGAAACATATAAATTAAGGTTTGGACATCGCGGAATAAATCAACCTGTACTCGATAAGACAAGTGGCAAGGTCGAAATCACCGCTCACAATCATGGTTTTGCAGTGAAAGCTCCGCTCGAAGGTATCTTTGACAC
>JBEGVX010000139.1:0-2670 GCA_041178105.1 Actinomycetota bacterium | reverse complement strand
GTTCTCGATGCCGTTACTGCACTTCGCGCATCTGACTTTGTATCTCTTGGAAAACTTATCAACGAATCGCATATTTCACTGCGCGATGATTATGCGGTCTCATGCCCCGAACTTGATGTTGCAGTAGATGCATCATTGGCCGCAGGTGCAATGGGAGCGCGCATGGTTGGTGGCGGCTTTGGTGGAAGTGCGATTGCGCTGATTAAAGCGAGCGATGTACAGCAAACGCGCGATGCGGTCGCTGCAGCATTTGAATCAAAGGGCTTTAAGAAGCCTCGCTTCTTTACTTCACTGCCAAGTGCAGGAGCTAGCGCTCACCTAGCTCACTAACACAAGCTTGTAATGAGCCAATGCTTTTAACTAGCTAGCGGCTCAATCGAGAGCACTTCGACTCCGCCGATTGAGTTGAGAATTTCAACGAGATCCGATGGATCTGTTCCCGGAACAGCCACGGTAATTCGGTCATAACCGGTTCCATCTTCACTCTTGAGAACTTCGAGGCCGCGGATATCTGCACCTGCCGATCCGATTGCAGATGCGAGCATGCCGAGTGAACCTGGACGATCAGGGAGTGAGACCTGCATAGTGAAGAGAGCCATGGCAGAAAGATACCCGCTATCTGTTTCTAACAGGTAACAGGTAGATTTCTTAACGCGGGCTTAGAGCGACGGAGCAGAACCTAGAACGACTTTAAATGTCTTGCTTCCACCTGTTGGTAGGTCGACAACGATAGTTACCGTTGCGCCCGGTACGTAGGAGCGAATTCGCACGATAGCTGTATCGGTATCAGGAATTTTAAATCCATCCATACTTCGAATAATTGAACCCACAGGGATGCCAGCTTTCTCTGCACCTTCATTGGCGCTGAGGCGTGAAATCTTCGCTCCCCCACCTGTAAAGGTTGGATCAAAGTAGACACCGAGAACTGGTCGAGTTGATTTACCAGTTGCAATAATTTCATCGATGACGCGCTTTGCTTCATTGATAGGAATCGAGAATCCCAAACCAATCGAGCCACTGGAAGAACCGCTCGAGAGCGTTGCGATGGCAGAGTTGACTCCAACGATGCGACCCTGAGAATCGATAAGCGCTCCACCAGAGTTACCTGGATTGATCGCTGCATCAGTTTGAATTGCATTTACATAAGATTGCGCATCAGCTGTTCCGGTAGATACCGGGCGATTGAGTGCAGAGACGATTCCACTTGTAACTGTACTTGCTAGGCCAAGAGGTGAACCGATTGCGAGTACGGGGTCTCCGACGCTGACTTTGCTGGAATCTCCAAGAGTGACCGCTGGCAAGTTGCCCATCTGGATCTGAAGTACCGCAAGGTCATAGCCGGGATCTTGTCCAATAATCTTTGCTGGGTATTGATCTCCATTGGAGAGCTCGACCTTGATAGTTGCAGAAGCGCCTGATGTATTGACGACATGGTTATTGGTGATGATGTAGCTAGAAGTTGAGTTGCTCTTATATACGGAGCCTGAACCTGTGCCGCCGCCACTCGCGGTTGTCACTGAAATAGAGACAACTGATGGCGTTACCAAGGAAGCGATCGCCTTGGTATTCATGCCGTTGCCACCAATTTCAACGAGTGTGCGGCTTGAAGAACAGGTGCCAGTCGTTGAAAGGAATAGCGCTTGAGTGCGGTTATCGGCACATGCCTTAAGAGTGCCGGTAGGTGAATTTGTTGCAGCAGTTGCGATTGATCCAGCAAGTGCTGCACCTGCGATGAATGCTCCGATTACCTTGACGCTTTTCATAGAGAAAATACTGCCCCAACTTCCTGAGATTTTCCTGTTATTGATGGCAAGCAGCCTTAGGCCTCAACGACCCACGCACCGCTGACAGCAACCTTCACCTTGGCTAGCGGGGTATTCGTAGGACCTGCGACTGCTTTCGCACCATTGGCTGGATCAAACTCTGCTCCGTGGCAAGGGCACTTGAGATGCTTAGAAGATGCGTTGTAGGAAACGGTGCATCCCTGGTGGGTACAGATTGCAGAGTATGCAAAGACGCCGGCCTTGGTGCGAAATAGGACTGCAGGAATTCCTTGAGATGAGTGGGTAAAGTTAAAAGTTCCACCAACTTTAAGATCTGCCAATTTAATAATCTGCTTTCCTGAAGCCTTTGACGTTGATTTTGCGTTACTTGAAGCAGCGCTGGCTTTAGGAAAAGCTTGTCCTGCAAAAGATGCAACAACTGCAAGCGCTCCCACAAATCCGGTGCGAAGCGCTCCGCGACGTTCGATATTAAAAGATGGCATACGACGATTTCCAATCAGTAGTAGAAGATAGGCCAGCCACAATATGGCGTAGGCGCTATCGCTTGCTAAGAAATATGGAGTTGTGTGGAAGGAACTCGAGAGCCAGAGCCCTGTCGCCATTGCAAAGCCACCGAAGGCGGCGCTGTTAGGTGCGACAAATAATAGAGTTGCGAAGCCAATTGCGAACTCTGAAATCATGACAAAGGCCCCCACGAGCGCTGCATGTTCAATGGTGTGGTTGAGCAAGAATCCGATCGGAGAACTCTGCGCGAATGCTGCGAGCTGTGTACCAATAAATGTGGGAGATCCCTGCTTGAGAAATCCTGGATCACTTGCCTTATCCCAACCTGCGTATATCCAGGTGACCCCGAGAAAGAGACGCATGATGCGGAGTGCGCTGGATT
>JBEGVX010000138.1:0-6285 GCA_041178105.1 Actinomycetota bacterium | reverse complement strand
CACGCACCTTCGCTGGAAGTTCTGCCAGTTCACCATCTAACTTTCCACCATCAAGTGCAGAGGTGATCCAGGCCATCGCCGCCATTGCGCTCGAGAAGCTCTTTGTTGCGGGAACTGCTTGTTCACTACCGGCATGCGTAAGGAGAGTTAAATCAGCCTCTTTTGTCAGCGGACTATCAGCAACATTAGTTAAGGCGAGCGTGCGTGCGCCTGAGCGTTTTGCCCATTGGAGAGATTCGACGATTTCGGCAGTGGAACCTGATTGGCTAATGCCAATAACAAGGTGGCCAGCAAGATTTACTTTCGCATTAAATGCCGTTGCTATTGATGGACTACCACTCGATCCCAACACTCCCGCTTTGGTAGAGAGTAGATATTGGCCATAGTCGGCAACATTGTCGCTTGTGCCACGTGCCATAAAGAGAACCGAGCTCGCGCCTTGAAATAACTTCTGTACATCAGCGCGTGCCGAGCTGAGTTCGCTCAAGGTTGTCTCAATGGCGATGGCCTGTTGATTTATTTCACTACTCATAATGCTCACCTGGCCACCTCCACTCCACCTATCCAGGTACGAATACTTCCACTATTTGAAAAGAAGGTGAGGTCAGCGAGCGCCCCGACCTTAATCTCGCCTAAATCCGCGCGCCCCAAGAGGCGAGCGGGAGTCCTCGTTGCGCTGAGTAAGGCCTGCTGTAGCGGAGCCCCCAGTTCAACTGCGCGGGCAATCACTTTATCTAATGTGAAAGTCGATCCAGCAAGAGTGCCATCTTTTCGATAGGCGCCACCCTTACCTTGAACATCTCTCTCGACAGGTTGATCGCCCAATATCGGGCCGAGCGCATCAGTGACGAGCGCCAATCGATCACCTAAAGTCTCAAAGGCCCACTTAATCTGCTCGCTCTGATTATGTATTCCATCGGCGATGAAGCCAACAGTTAACTCTCTCAATTCACTCGCAGCGCGAACGATCCCTTCACTTTTATTTTTCTCCATGCCATTAAAGAGATGGGTGATCATAGAAAGCCCTGCAGCGACGGCATCTACCATCTGCTCAAAAGTTGCGCCAGAATGCCCAGCGCTTGCAATTACACCGGCATCGCGCATCGCGGCAATGGCATCGAGTGCACGCGCTCGTTCTGGCGCAAGCGTAATAATCGACACTCTTCCCGTTTCTAAAAGTGGATCTAGATGTTGTGGAATCGGGTCGAGAAAAAAGCGCGCATCATGCGCCCGCGAAAAATCATCTGCAAGAAAGGGGCCCTCGATGTGATAGCCAAGATGGCGACTTCGCGCGATTCCTGCAGGCGAGAGCTCCCCACAATCAGAAGCTTCAATTGCTGCAACCAATTCACCGATTGGCGCGGAGATCATGGAGGGGGTGCACGCGGTTACTCCGCTTTGTGCGAGCGCTGCGAGCGCGCGCTCTAACTCTTTTTTATCTGCGTCGAAGAAATTGATATCGGCGATGCCGTTAATTTGAAGATCGATAAATCCGGGCGAGAGCACGCCATCGCTCTCTTTAAGAAGGATATCCCCCGCTAATGTGGAGGGAGCAGAGCTGACTTTGGTGATAATTCCATGGGATATCTCGATGGAGGCCGAGGTTAACTCGCCATTGATAAGCGCGCGCTCGGCCCCTATCGAGAAAGAATTCATCACTTACTTACAGATTAGCTACATCCTGAGGTTGAACCGCAACCTTCGCAGACATAGCAGGCTCCTGCAGCGCGCATCTTGACGCCGCATGTCATACACATCGGAGCATCTGCACTTCGCCCCATCATCGCCTCTAACAACTCGGTTGAGGAACCGATTTGAGCAGGCGCTGCTGGCGCTGAGGTGATCGCAATATCTTGAGCTTTTGCTGCTGGAGCAACTGGCGGTGGAGTTGCTGGCGTCTCTATCGCCACCTCATCCATTGCTGGTGCGCTCTCTGATGTCTCTGCGACGCCGTAGCTTCCGCTATCGAGCGCGCGGGCGCGCTCTGCTGCAGAGAAGATTCCAAGCGCTGCTCGCTCATCGGCAGGTAGATAATCGAGGGCGAGGCGACGGAAGATGTAATCCATCATCGATTGCGCCATGCGAATATCTGCGTCATCTGTCATGCCTGCTGGCTCAAAACGAAGGTTGGTGAACTTCTGTACATAGGTCTCGAGTGGTACGCCGTACTGCAGACCAATAGAGACTGCGATGGAGAATGCATCCATCACACCGGCAAGAGTGGAGCCTTGCTTGCCGAGCTTTAAGAAGACTTCACCAAGAGCGCCATCATCGTATGCACCTGCAGTCATGTAGCCCTCTGCCCCACCAACATTAAATGAGGTGGTTCGTGATGGGCGCGACTTTGGTAGACGCTTACGAGTTGCACGTGCTGGCGCTGCGCTCTCGACAACTGGCTCATCTTTCTTCTTTGCCTTGCCGTCCGAGAGTGGTTGACCAACTTTGCAATTGTCGCGATAGACAGCGAGCGCCTTAAGGCCAAGCTTCCATCCTTCGTAGTAGACCTCTTCAACCTCTTCAACAGTTGCTTCTTCAGGAAGGTTGACGGTCTTGGAGATTGCGCCCGAGAGGAATGGTTGGCAGGCAGCCATCATTCGCACGTGGCCCATCGGTGCAATTGAACGTGCACCGAGCGCGCAATCAAAGACGTCGTAATGTTCTTGCTTGAGACCTGGCGCATCGATCACATGACCATTTGCTGCGATGTATTCGACTACTGCCTCGATTGTCTCTTCGGTATATCCGAGTTTGCGTAGCGCTGCAGGGACTGTCTGGTTAACAATCTGCATGGAGCCGCCACCGACAAGCTTCTTGAACTTTACGAGTGAGAAGTCAGGCTCGATACCCGTGGTATCGCAATCCATCATCAATCCGATCGTTCCAGTAGGAGCGAGAACAGATGCCTGCGCATTACGCCAACCGTTCTTCTCGCCAATCTTCAAGCCTTCATCCCACTGCTTATTTGCCTCAGTCCAGACATCGCGATCGAGCGTTGTGACTGAGCGTGCGGCAACTGATGCGGCAGCATGCTTACGCATTACTCGAGTATGTGCAGCGGCGTTACGGGCGTAGCCCTCGTATGCGCCAACAATTCCTGCGATCTCTGCAGAGCGACGGTAGGAGGTGCCAGTCATAAGTGAGGTAATCGCACCAGCAAGTGCGCGACCGCCATCGCTATCGTAAGGAAGACCAGAGGCCATCAAAAGCGCTCCGATATTGGCAAAGCCAATTCCGAGTTGGCGATATTTACGAGTGGTCTCACCAATTGCCTCGGTCGGGAAATCAGCGAAGCAGATGGAGATATCCATCGCGGTGATAATCATCTCGGTTGCCTTGACGAAGGTCTTCGCATCGAATGAACCATCCGCCTTAAGGAACTTCATCAAGTTCAATGAAGCGAGGTTGCATGACGAGTTATCAAGTGACATGTACTCAGAGCATGGGTTTGATGCATTGATGCGACCGGTCTCTGGGTTGGTGTGCCAATCGTTGATCGTGTCGTCATATTGAATTCCTGGATCAGCGCACGCCCATGCCGCTTCTGCCATCTTACGGAAGAGTGAACGTGAGTTGACCTGTTCGATGATCTCGCCTGTTGAGCGAGCGCGAAGGCCAAACTCTTTGCCTTCTTCGTAAGCGCGCATAAATTCATCGCTGACACGAACAGAGTTATTTGCATTTTGATATTGGACCGAGATGATGTCTTTTCCACCAAGATCCATATCGAAACCTGCATCGCGTAAGACGCGAATCTTCTCTTCTTCTGCAACCTTGGTTTCGATGAACTCTTCGATATCTGGATGATCCACATCGAGCACAACCATCTTTGCTGCACGACGAGTTGCGCCGCCAGATTTGATTGTTCCAGCAGAGGCATCAGCGCCACGCATAAAGGAGACTGGACCCGATGCTGTTCCGCCGGACTTGAGGAGCTCTTTCGAGGAGCGAATGCGGGAGAGGTTAAGACCTGCACCTGAACCGCCCTTGAAGATCATTCCCTCTTCGCGGTACCAGTTGAGGATTGAATCCATGGTGTCGTCAACAGAGAGGATAAAGCAAGCGCTCACCTGTTGTGGAGCCGCTGTTCCTACGTTAAACCAGACTGGAGAGTTGAAAGAGAAGACTTGGTGTAAGAGCATCCATGTTAATTCATGCTCAAAAATTTCGGCATCAGCATCAGTTGCGAAGTAACCGAACTCTTTTCCTGCTTTGGTGTAGGTGAGAACAACTCGATCAATCACTTGCTTAAGCGACCACTCGCGATTCTCATAACCAACTGCGCCACGGAAATACTTCGTGGTGACGATGGTGGAGGCATTTACTGACCAGAAGTCAGGGAACTCCACGCCACGTTGTTCGAAGACAACCTCGCCAGTTTTCCAATTGTTCTGCACGACATCACGTCGCTCCCAGGTCACCTCATCGTAGGGGTGAACTCCAGCGGTGGTGTAAATCCGCTCTATTTTGAGCCCAGCACCACGCTTGCTCCCTGCCCGGTTTACGACTGTGTCTGACATATCCTTTTCCTCTTTCTCCTCTTAACTAACTCTCTTTACTTACTCTCTTTACTTACTCTCTTTACTTATTACTTAACTCTCGAGCTTCTTCGCTCTGTTGACTCTCTTGACTCTCGCCAATTGCATTACTTGCATTACTTTGACCGCCCTTTTCAAATGGCAGTGCGCGAAGGAGCGCAATCTCTCCCTCAAAATCATCTAGTGAATTGAAATTTCGATAGACCGATGCATATCGAAGGTAAGCAACTTCATCGAGCTCGCGCAGTGGAGCAAGAATTGCCATGCCCACCTCTTGCGCTTCAATCTCTGCTTGCCCAGTTGCGCGAAGGCTCTCTTCAACGCGTTGTGCAAGGAGTGCAAGATCATCATCATTGACTGGACGACCTTGACAAGCCTTCCGAACGCCAGCGATCACCTTCTCGCGACTAAAGGGTTCTGTTGCGCCGCTTCGTTTGATAACCGAGAGAATCGCCATCTCTTGAGTGGTAAAACGCTTCCCGCAGGTAGCGCACTCGCGGCGACGGCGGATAGAGCTGCCCTCGTCGATAGGACGGGAATCGACGACTCGGCTATCAGCCTGACGGCAGTAGGGACAGTTCATCCCGGACACCCCCTTGAAACGGTAAAAAGTTAAAAACTGGATTTCTTGCTTACTTGCTGCTCAGTTACTGCTCAGTCACTACTCAGTTGTCCTCGCCATATGAGCCAGAATCGCGCCGCCCTGGGGATAAGGCTGTGGAGGACCTGGGGAGTAGTAGGCACAACCTGTGGAATAACTACACCATTGTTACTACTACATCTAGTGGGAACAGTAGAGGAGTGGTCGAGGGTTCGCAAGTAGTAATTCGGTGTGTCGCAAAATAATTATTTGCTAGCGACTGGCACGCGTAACCGCTGCCCAGCCTGAAGTGCCGAACCTGATAAACCATTGAGATCAATAATCGCTGCTACTAGATCGCCTTTATTAGCCGTTGAATCGACCTGACCTGCAATCGACCAGAGGCTCTCCCCTGGAAGGACGGTAATAGTCTCGTAATAGGCGGTGACGGGCTTGGTGCTCGTGGTGCTGCTCTCTGCCTTAGCCGCGCTGCCGAGAGCGGTGGTGGCAGAGAAGAGCGAGAGGGCAACGACCAGGCCTGAGGCGCCCAGGAGGAGGCGGCCACGGGTGGTTAAACGGAGCTGCGTGGGGGAAGTGCTCATCTTGCTTCTTCTCGCTTTCTTCTGAACCAAACGCCCTGACGGATTAGAACGTGTGTTCGAATTTAACCCTAGCTCACCCCCTCATGTCAACATTTTTTCGAACAGGTGTTTGAAATTCTCACCAAAAGCCCGTACCCTCTCCGATATGGCTAAGAAAAACTCACTTCCCACACCTTCTGAGAAAGACGCCGCCGCTATCAACGTGGCAGAGCTCCCTGATGGCCCCGCCAACGAGGAGGGCTTAACGCCCCGCCAAATGAAGATCCTTGAGGTCATTCAAAGCGCCCTCGATAGCCAGGGGTATCCCCCGTCGATGCGCGAGATCGGCATCGCCGCAGGCCTCTCCTCACCCTCAAGTGTGAAATATCAATTAGAGGTTTTAGAAGAGAAGGGTTGGATTCGTCGCGACCCCACTCGTGGTCGCGCGTTAGAAATTCTCTTGCCAGAGGGTCAACGCGATGGCAGCGAAAGCGATGCTCCGATGGATCAGATGCGGGTAGTGCCTCTAGTTGGTCGAATCGCAGCAGGTGGTCCGATTCTTGCCGAACAATCGATTGAAGAAACTTTC
>JBEGVX010000137.1:0-7693 GCA_041178105.1 Actinomycetota bacterium | reverse complement strand
AGGCGAGTGAAACTGAAAAGGAGCAAATACAACGCCAGCACTGAGAAGAGAGCGCGACGTAACCACCGGAAGAGGAGCTTGAAAAACATAGGTCGAAGCCTATCTGGCCTTGTATTGGTTAGGCTGTTATCCATGATTAAGGCGCTCTCTGAGTCGGCTCGAACTGCTGGCAAAGTATTAGCGCATGCCACTCGCGAACAGAAAGATGGCGCGATTGAGGCAATTGCTCTTGCGCTACTTGAGCATGAGAGTGAGATTCTCGATGCGAATAATGAGGATGTTCGCCGCTCGCGCGATGAGGGAATTTCAGAATCTTTGATTGATCGCCTCACCCTAACTCCGACGCGAATTGCGGGGATTGCCGGTGGTGCGCGAAAGATAAAGGAGTTGCCCGATCCAATCGGCATCATTAAACGTGAGCGAACCCTGCCAAATGGATTGCATCTGAAACAAGTAAGCGTTCCGTTCGGGGTTGTGGGCATGGTCTATGAGGCGCGACCAAACGTCACTGTTGATGCTGCTGTCATTCTGCTCAAATCTGGAAATTGTGCCTTGCTCCGTGGTTCATCAAGTGCGGCAAAGAGCAACGAAATTCTTGTGAAGATAATGCGTGCTGCAGTAGAAAGTGTTGGCATCCCTGCCGATGTCATTCAACTTGTTCCATCAAATGAACGCTCGACAGTCACAGAACTTTTGCATGCACGCGGTCTAGTGGATCTTGTCATTCCGCGTGGCAGCGCTGCACTTATTCGAACTGTTGTTGATGAAGCCAAGGTGCCAACGATTGAAACTGGTGCCGGAGTCTGTCATGTCTATGTCGATAAGGATGGTGACCTATCAAAGGCGCTTCCCATACTTATCAACTCAAAGGTGCAACGACCAAGTGTATGTAATGCTGCAGAGACGCTTTTAATACATCGAGATATCGCAGACTCATTTCTGCCTATGGCGCTCAAAGCTCTCGATGATCAGAAGGTTGTTATTCATGGCGATCCGCAGACCATGGCAGTTGCTAAGCAGATTGGTATCAGCGCATCTCTTGCAACTGAAGAGAATTGGTCTACTGAATATGGTGTGCTCGAGATAAATGTTCGCGTCGTTGATGGTGTGGATCAAGCCGCTAGCCATATCAGAAAATATGGAACGAACCATACCGAAGCGATTATTTCGGAGAATCCGAAAACTATTGAGCATTTCATTAATCAAATGGATGCAGCGGCAATCATGGTGAACGCTTCGACGCGTTTTACTGATGGTGAAGAGATGGGTTTTGGCGCCGAGATTGGTATCTCAAATCAAAAAGCGCATGCACGTGGGCCAATGGGACTTGAAGAGATGACTACTACCACCTGGATCGTGACCGGAACAGGTCAGATTCGCGGGTAGGCTTATCGCATGACCAGCAATTCCCGTATCTCTCGAGATGAAGTGGCACGTATCGCCGCCCTTGCTCGAATCACTCTCGGTGATGACGAATTAACTCACTTGGCTGGCCAGATTGATGGAATTCTTGATGCAGTGGCTGTTGTGCAAGAAGCGGCTAGTGCAAACGTGCCACCAATGTCGCATCCCATCGAAGTAAATAATGTTGCTCGTCCTGATGTAATTGTTGCGAGTTTAACTCCAGAGGATGCGCTCAGCGGAGCGCCAGCGAGTGAAGATTCACGTTTTCGGGTGCCACAGATTCTGGGTGAAGAGGCATGAGCGACTTAATTAAAAAGAGCGCTGCTGAACTTGCTTCGCTCATCGCGAAAAAAGAAGCCTCATCTCGAGAAGTAACACAAGCACACCTCGATCAGATTGACCGAGTTGATCGAGCGATAAATGCATTTCTTTATATCGATGGCGAAGGCGCTCTTGCGCAAGCCGATAGCGCTGATAAGGCTCGAGAAGGATCTTCACCATCACCGCTCAACGGCGTCCCGTTAGCTTTGAAAGATGTGCTCACTCAAAAAGGAATACCCACCACTTGTGGCTCAAAGATTCTCGAAGGATGGCGACCACCCTACGATGCAACAGTTGTCTCTAAGTTAAAAGCCGCGGGCGTTGTGATTCTTGGTAAAACAAATATGGATGAATTCGCCATGGGCTCATCGACGGAAAATTCTGCTTATGGTCCAACACGTAATCCTTGGGATGTCGAACGGATACCTGGTGGTTCCGGTGGCGGTTCTGCTGCAGCGCTTGCAGCATTCGAAGCTCCATTAGCAATCGGCACCGATACTGGTGGGTCGATCAGACAGCCAGCAGCGGTTACCGGAACTGTCGGAGTCAAACCAACTTATGGTGGCGTCTCACGTTATGGGTTAGTTGCTTTCTCCTCCAGTCTTGATCAAGCAGGGCCATGTGCGAGAACTGTTCTCGATACTGCGCTACTACATCAGGTAATTGCAGGCCATGACCCCAAAGATGCAACGAGTATTAATGCGCCTGTTCCCGATGTAGTGAGCGCTGCGAAGAGCGCCGATGTAAAAGGAATGAAAATAGGTGTCGTTAAAGAGCTCTCTGGCGAAGGGTACGAAAAGGGAGTCGCCGAACGGTTTGCAGAATCACTTGCAATCCTTGAGTCCTTGGGTGCAGAAATTATTGAACTCTCTTGCCCTAACTTTAAATATGCGCTTGGTGCTTATTATTTAATTGCGCCGAGCGAAGCATCATCTAATCTCGCTCGATTTGACGCCATGCGTTATGGATTACGTGTTGGCGATGACGGAACGCGTAGCGCCGAAGAAGTTATGAGCATGACCCGTGAAGCAGGATTCGGCAGCGAAGTAAAGCGTCGAATAATTCTCGGTACCTACGCGCTCTCGGCGGGTTACTACGATGCCTTTTATGGGAGCGCCCAAAAAGTGCGTACTCTTATCACGCAAGATTTCTCGCAGGCTTATCAAAAAGTTGATGTGCTGGTCTCTCCAACTACTCCGACTGTGGCTTTCAAAATTGGCGAGAAGAGCGATGATCCAATCGCGATGTATCTAAATGACGTTGCCACAATTCCCGTTAACCTCGCAGGGGTTGCTTCAATGAGCCTGCCATCGGGTCTCTCTGAAGGGCTGCCTGTGGGTTTCCAAATTATTGCCCCCGCTATGAAAGATGATCGGTTGTATCGGGTAGGAGGCGCGCTAGAGCGTGAACTCCACGCGAAGTGGAATGGCCCGCTGACTAATCAAGCGCCAGAGTTGGTGATTTGACCATGGCGCTCACTTATGAAGATGTAATGTCTAAGTACGAACCATCTCTAGGTCTTGAGGTGCACGTTGAGCTCAATACCGAAACGAAAATGTTCTGTGGTTGTGCAACACTCTTCGGTGCGGCGCCAAATACGCAAACTTGCCCTGTCTGTCTTGGTATGCCTGGTGCGTTACCGGTTGTTAACGAGAAAGCGATTGAAAGCACAATTCGCATTGGTCTCGCGCTGAACTGTTCTATTACTCCGAAGAGCAGATTTGCTCGCAAAAATTATTTCTATCCCGACATGCCAAAGAATTTTCAGATTTCCCAATACGACGAACCAATTTGTACCAATGGCTACCTTGATGTGGAAGTAGAAACTGATGAAGGCCTAAAGACATTTCGGATCGAGATTGAGCGCGTCCATATGGAAGAGGACACCGGAAAGTCTCTCCATGTAGGTGGAGCCACTGGGCGAATTCACGGCGCCGAATACTCGCTACTTGATTACAACCGTGCCGGCATCCCATTGGTGGAAATTGTCACCAAAGTAGTTTCCGGAACGGGCAAATATGCGCCTGAAGTTGCCAAAGCTTATGTCAAAGAGTTACGCGATATTTTGCGCTCGTTAGGTGTAAGCGATGTGAAGATGGAGCAAGGCTCACTACGTTGCGATGCGAATGTTTCACTCGCGCCAATTGGTTCAGGAAAATTAGGCACACGGAGTGAGACAAAGAATGTCAATTCACTTCGATCTGTTGAACGTGCAGTCCGCGGCGAGATGATTCGCCACGCTGGCCTTCTTGATAAGGGCGAGCGAGTAATTCAAGAGACGCGCCACTTCCAAGAGGATTCTGGAACCACTCGATCGGGACGTTCCAAAGAGCAGGCCGAGGATTATCGCTATTTCCCAGAGCCAGATCTCACCCCAGTTGCACCGGCAGCAGAGTGGATTGAGAAGTTGCGGAGTGAATTACCTGAGAAGCCTTCACTTCGACGCGCACGTCTGCAATCGCTTTGGCAAGTGCCAGATAAAGAGATGGCTGCGCTAGTCAATGCGGGGGCTGTCGATCTAGTAGAAGAAACTGTTGCGCTCGGCGCCGACCCAACGCGAGCGCGTGGCTGGTGGTTAGGCGAGATTTCTCGATTAGCAAATGAAGCAGAACTTGAGCTCACCAGCATCGGTATTTCTCCAAAAGATGTTGCTCGTGTCATCGAGTTAATTAATGGTGGCGAACTCACAGATAAATTGGCGCGCCAAGTTGTCGGAGCAGTTATTGCTGGCGAAGGTGATCCAGATACAGTGATTGCTACTCAAGGAATCAAAGTTGTCTCTGACGAAAGTGCGCTGATAGCAGCAATTGAGAAAGCAATTGCGGCACAGCCAGAAACGGCAGAGAAAGTTCGTAATGGCCATCTGCCAGCAGCTGGAGCGTTGATTGGTTCAGTCATGAAAGAGACAAAAGGCCAAGCAGATGCTGCGCGGGTTCGCGAGCTTCTCCTTGGCCTCTTAGGTCAGGGTTAATTACTTTTAGTGAACTACTGCACCTTCAGTTTCAACGACTGCCTCTTTGCCAATATTGATGAAGAGCGCTAACACAATCGCGCCAACAACAAGGAGCGCTGCGCTAACGGTGAACGCAATCGTGAATCCATGCGTTAATCCAAATGTTGGCAACTTATCTGGATTGCTCGCCATATAGGAGGTAGCAGCAGTTGCTGCAACTGTATTGAGTAACGCAGTGCCAAGTGATCCACCAACTTGTTGGCTGGTGTTAATAAGAGCACTTGCTATTCCGGCATCTCGATTCCCAACTCCATGGAGCGCTGTAGTAGAGATTGGAATGAAGACCAACGCCATACCGCTGCTCATGATTAAGAGCGAGGGAAGAACATGAGTGACATACGATGTCTCTGGCGTTATCTGTGTCATAAGTAGTAAGCCAACCGCTGCGGCGAGTAACCCTGGAACCATGAGGGGACGTGGCCCAACTTTTGGTAGTAACTGTGAAGCGATACCAGCAAAGATGATGATTCCAGCAGTAAATGGTAAGAAGGCCAGGCCAGATTTCAGCGGTGAATATCCCAAAACGGTCTGAAGATAGATTCCAAGAAAGAGGAACATAGAGAAAAGACCAGCTCCAACAACAAGTGATCCAAGATATGAGCCACCACGATTGCGTTCGCTGATAACGCGAAGCGGCATCAGTGGATTCTTCACTTTCTTTTCGATGACAAAGAATGCGACCAGTAGTACCAAGGATGCAAGCAAGAAGACGATTGTGATTGTTGCAGACCAACCCTTTGTTGCAGCCTCATTAAATCCGTAGACCAATGCAAATAATCCAGCACATGCAGTCAGCGTTCCTGGAATGTCATAGCTATGGTCGCCGCCAGCTTTTGATTCGTGGACATATTTAAATGCGAGCAGTCCCGCAACAAGGGCGATCGGGGTATTTACTCCAAGACACCAACGCCAAGAGAAATATTCTGTGAGTGCGCCACCGAGTATGAGTCCAATCGCTGCACCACCACCGGAAATCGCACCATAAACTCCAAAGGCACGTGCGCGTTCTTTTGGATCAGTGAAAGTAACGCTCACAATAGAGAGTGCGGCAGGAGCAAGAAGCGCTCCGAAGACACCTTGTAGTCCACGAGCTGCAAAGAGCAAGCCTTGGGTTGATGCGATGCCACCAAGTGCAGAAGCTGCAGCAAATCCAAGGAGTCCCACAATAAAAATTTTCTTCCGTCCGACAAAGTCCGCGATACGCCCACCAAGTAAGAGCAGCGATCCGAAAGCGAGCGTGTAGGCAGTTACAACCCACTGTTGATTTGCATCAGTGATGCCAAGATCAGCTTTTGCGCTTGGAATTGCGATGTTGACGATTGAGGCATCGAGCACCACCATCAATTGGGCGATAGCGATGACAAAAAGGGTGCGCCATCTATCGGGGGCAGGGGCAGCAAGATTTTGATTCATTTCACTCCATATTTTTCTCAAGTAAATCCCAGGGGGGATTCGGGAAGGCCGAGCGCCAAGGTCGTCACGGTAACAGGGTCGAGGTTGGCTTTCTTGGAGACATCCCACGTAATATCGCCTTATGGCGAAGAACACAGGGGATAGCTCCTCACAAAATACTCGTAATCCGATGAAACCGCGCTCTGGCACTGTTACAGATGGCATTGAACGCGCACCTGCTCGCGGCATGCTTCGAGCAGTTGGCATGGGCGATGCGGATTGGGTCAAACCGCAAATTGGAATTGCATCTTCGTGGAATGAGATCACTCCCTGCAATCTTTCGCTTGATCGTCTAGCTAAAGCATCAAAAGAAGGAGTGCACGAAGCCGGAGGCTTCCCACTTCAATTCGGAACGATTTCCGTCTCCGATGGCATCTCGATGGGCCATGAAGGAATGCACTTTTCATTAGTCTCGCGCGAAGTCATTGCCGACTCCGTTGAAACAGTGATGCAGGCAGAACGACTTGATGGCATGGTGATGTTTGCAGGATGCGACAAATCACTTCCAGGAATGATGATGTCAGCAGCGCGCTTAGATGTTGCTTCGGTATTTGTTTACGCCGGTTCTACTCTGCCAGGAAATGTCGATGGGAAAGATGTCACCATCATCGACGCATTTGAAGCAGTTGGCGCATGTGCCCGTGGATTGATTTCAGAGGATCAGGTAGATCGAATAGAGCGCGCAATCTGCCCGGGTGAGGGCGCATGTGGAGGTATGTACACCGCAAACACCATGGCATCTATTGGTGAAGCAATTGGTTTATCTCTTCCAGGTTCAGCCGCTCCACCAGCAGTGGATCGTCGCCGCGATGAATATGCGAGAAAATCTGGAATCGCAGTTGTGGAATTGATTAGACAAGGTATTACTGCTCGCGACATTTTGACGAAGCAAGCATTTGAAAATGCCATCACAATCTTGATGGCGCTCGGTGGTTCAACTAACGCCGTCTTGCACTTAATGGCGCTAGCGCATGAAGCTGATGTTGCTCTGGAGTTAGAGGATTTTCATCGCATCGGTTCAAAAGTTCCACTACTTGGTGATCTCAAACCATTTGGTCGGTACGTTATGAGCGATGTCGACAAGGTTGGTGGAGTTCCCGTTGTGTTGCGCGCACTTCTCGATGCGAAGTTGCTACATGGCGACACCTTAACCGTCACTGGCAAAACGATGGCCGAAAATTTGGCGCATATCTCTCCACCAGATCCTGATGGTGAAATTCTCCGTGCAACGAAGAATCCCATGGATACAACGGGTGGAATAACAATTCTTCACGGGTCACTTGCACCCGAAGGTGCGGTAACAAAGACTGCAGGAATTGGAATCGAAACATTCGAGGGACCTGCGCGAGTGTTTGAACGAGAGCGCGAAGCAATGGATGCGCTAGAGGACGGCACTATTCAAGCTGGAGATGTCGTGGTGATTCGCTACGAAGGTCCAAAGGGTGGTCCGGGAATGCGCGAGATGTTGATGATCACTGGTGCGATTAAGGGCGCTGGTTTAGG
>JBEGVX010000136.1:0-2629 GCA_041178105.1 Actinomycetota bacterium | reverse complement strand
CCAGGAAATTTCGTTGCTATCAGCGTCGGAGATGTACGCAGTTCTATGCTCCTTCGACGATCCTTTGCGATTTATCAAACGGTTCCACGTGGACCTTTTGGAGGAACGCTTGAAATCATCGTGGCGCCCCACGGTCCAGGAAGCACTTGGATTTCCGAACGCCAACCACATGAGAAACTAGATGTAGTTGGTCCGCTTGGGAACGCCTTTAAAATTCCCAAAGATCCAGTACGCGCACTCCTGGTGGGTGGCGGCTATGGCTCGGCGCCACTTTTCTCGCTCGCAGAGACGCTCCGTCAGAAAAACTCTCGCGTAGAAATGGCAATCGGTGCTAGCACTGCCGATCGAATATTTGCGCCCGTTGAAGGTAAGCGCTCGGTACATTCATTAATGATTGCTACTGAAGATGGTTCTCTCGGGAGCAAGGGACGAGTTACTGATCTTTTTGATAATTCACTTTCGTCCATTGACATCGTATATGCATGTGGTCCTATGGCAATGCTTAAAGCACTGACAGAAATTGGAGCAAAAACGGGAGTCCTTGTGCAATGTGCCGTTGAAGAATCCATGGCCTGCGGTGTTGGACTGTGCATGACCTGCGTCTTGCCGGTTCGGGATAACGATGGAACCATAAAAATGCTCCGTTCGTGCATCGAAGGACCAATATTCGATGGAATAGCTGTGCAATGGGACGGTATCGGCACCATACCTCCAGGAACTTATGGGGCCCATCGATGAGCGAATTTGATTTTGCAACCACGCTTGCCCAAGCAAAATTCCCTAATCCCATCTTCACTGCTAGTGGTTGTGCGGCAAACGGACGGGAACTCTCTGCTTTCTTCCGTCTCAACGAAATCGGTGCGGTCGTCACAAAATCTGTAATGAGTCAGCCTCGTTCTGGAAGAGCAACCCCACGGATGGCTGAAACGCCTAGTGGAATGCTCAATGCCATCGGCTTACAAGGGCCGGGAATAGAGCCATTTTTGAAAGAAGATCTGCCTTGGCTTCTGGCCAATGGGGCGCGAACGGTTGTTTCTATCGCAGGTGAGAGTGTGGAGGAATTTTCCTCGTTAGCCAGGAAAGTTCGAAGCGCCCCCGGCGTGAGCGCGATTGAAGTTAATATTTCATGCCCCAATGTTGAGAATCGTGGCTTGGTTTTTGCATGTGATCGGAGCTCTGCTCGAGAAGTCATCGAGGCGGTAAAACGAAGCGTAGGGAATACCATTCCGATCATCGCCAAACTTTCTCCCGATGTAACAGATATTGTTTCGATAGCTGAAGAGGTAGTGCAGGCGGGCGCCGATGGCCTTGCCATGATCAACACGCTATTAGGAATGGTGATTGATACTGAAACTATGCGACCTAAGTTAGCGAATAAAACTGGTGGCCTCTCTGGCCCAGCTATTCGTCCAGTTGCAGTGCGAGCAATTTACCAAGTTCATCGAGCGCTACCGAATGTGCCTATTGTGGGAATGGGCGGCGTCATTACCGGCAATGATGCCTTTGAATTAGTTCTCGCAGGCGCTTCTGCAATTTCAGTAGGAACAGCCTCTTTCCATGATCCATCAGCTCCAGTTCGAATCAAAAGGGAATTGGAGGAGTTATTAGTGGCAAGAGGGTTTAAGAAATTCTCTGAGGCTGTTGGTTTTGCTCATCGAGGTGAGGCATGAGAGCGCCAATTGTTTTAGCAGTGGATACAACTGATGTTGATCGTGCGCGCGCTTGGGTAGAGGCAACTCGGGAATCAATAAGTGTTATCAAATTAGGTTTAGAATTTTTTCTCGCGCATGGACAGGCAGGGGTTGCATATGTCCGAGATGGCGCACCTGACTTAGAACTCTTTCTCGATTTGAAATTACATGACATACCTAACACAGTGGCGGGTGCCACTAGAGCAATAGCTCAAATTCGACCAGATTATTTAACGGTTCATGCATCAGGTGGATCTCGAATGATTTCAGCGGCCGTTACCGAACTCCCAGAAGGAAAAGTCACTGCAGTCACATTGCTGACCTCACTAGCGGAACTTGACGTAAGTGATTTAGGAATTTCCGGCACTCCTCCTGAGATCGTGAAGAGATGGGCGCTAGCTGCTGTAAGTGCAGGGGCGCAAGCAATTGTCGCTTCTCCGCATGAAGTGGGAAGTTTGCGGAAGAATTTGCCTCCAGAAATTATTCTGATTACGCCAGGAGTTCGGCCAAGTGGTTCTGAGAAAGGCGATCAGGCCAGAGTGGCTACTCCTGAAGAAGCGATCGCCTGGGGAGCGAACTTTGTTGTCATCGGACGCCCAATTACCTCAGGGGCAACTCTCGATGAAATCACAGAGAATGCAGCCCGCATTGCAGCGTCATTTTGAAGATGCCAGAGAGGCAAATTGCGGCTAACTTGTAGATATGGAATTGCCGCGTTTAACCGATAGTGAGCGAGCCGCTGCTCTTGAGCGAGCAGCCCAAGCGAGAAAAGTACGCGCTGAAATTAAGGCGGAATTAAAAAGCGGTAAACGGAGCCTTGAAGAAGTGATCAACCTTGGAAAGAGCGATGATTTCATCGGCAAAATGAAAGTAAGCGCGCTAATCGAATCGCTACCTGGGGTTGGCAAAGTACGCGCATTGGCTGTAATGGAGAAGGT
>JBEGVX010000135.1:0-4571 GCA_041178105.1 Actinomycetota bacterium | reverse complement strand
AACAGGACATACCCCTACCGTGCATAAATGTGATTTCATGCCATGGCACCCAGGACGTTGTGCGGAGTTGCGCGTCAATGGCACTGCCTATGGGCACGTTGGTGAGCTACACCCTCGAGTGCTCGCTCATTACGGTCTCCCACCAGGATCGGGCGCGCTTATGGTCAATATCGGTGGAATACCAATGCTTGGCCCCACCCGAGTCTCTCCGTTATCAAATATGGTGCCAACGATTCAGGATGTTGCGCTCGTCGTATCAAATGAATGTGAAGTCGCAGATCTCATAAGCGCCCTCCATCAAGGGGGCGGAGAATTCCTGGAGCGAGTAGAGCTCTTCGATCGATACACCGGAAAACCGCTTACGGAGAACGAAGTTTCCTATGCCTTTACGCTCACCTTCCGGGCACCTGATAGAACGTTGACTGCAGAGGAGGCGGCCTCACTTCGCGATGGCGCAGTTGCCGCTGCGGCCGCACTGGGGGCTAGGTTACGGAGATAGTAGCGATTATGCATAAAATTACATAATAGTGTATATTTACACAAATGAAGGCAGCAGTCATTGGAGCCAGCGGATATAGCGGCGGCGAACTTCTTCGTTTGCTCGCTGACCATCCCCATTTCACCTGTAGCTCAGCGATTGCCCACACCCAAAAAGGTGAGCAAATCTCATCTGTACATCCGCAATTAATAGGGGCCTACTCAGGATCGTTCAGCGCATTTATGCCAGAGTTAATAATGGAGGCAGATCTTATTTTCCTGGCGCTACCCCATGGGGAATCAGGAAAGTTAATTACTGAACACTCTGAAATTTTTGAAGGAAAGAAAATTATCGATCTTGGCGCTGATTTCCGCCTGAAATCAAATCAATCATGGGAGAAGTATTACGGGGGAGCACATCCAGGAACTTGGCAATATGGATTACCCGAGTTGCCAAATACACGAGAAAAAATTATGGCGAGTGACCGAGTTGCTAATCCAGGATGTTATGCAACTGCTATTTCCTTGGCGTTGGCGCCATTTTCGCTCATTGGCGAGAAATCTGCGCTAGATGAAGTTGTCGTCACGGCAGCCTCTGGCACCACTGGCGCTGGCCGAAGTGCGAAAATTAATTTAATAGGTAGTGAGGTGATGAATTCAATCTCTGCCTATAAAGTGGGTGGCGTTCATCAACATACGCCAGAGATTGAAGAAGCGATTTCTGCAGTAACAGATCAAAAGGTGCGCCTCTCCTTCACGCCATTATTGGCGCCGTTACCACGAGGAATTATCGCTTCAGTAAGTATTCGTATTTCAAAGAGCAGCACAGAGGAGTTGCACGCTCTATTTTCAAAGTTCTATCAAAATGAAAACTTCGTTAAAATTTTGCCAATTGGACAATGGCCACAAACCAATTCGGTATTAGGAAGCAATGGCGCCCACTTGCAGGTCGCCTTTGATGACCACATAGGTAGAGCAGTAGTCGTTGTTGCCATCGATAATCTTGGAAAAGGTGCAGCCGGACAAGCAATCCAAAATGCCAATTTAATTGCTGGTTTTCCAGAAAATGCTGGACTGACTACCGTGGGTACGAAATGAAGTTTCCCAAGGGCTTTTCAGTAGCTGGACTCGCTGCTGGAATTAAGAAGAGCGGTGCAAAAGATTTGGCACTGATTGTCAATGTTGGAAAGAATAAAAGCGGTGCCGCTGTGTTCACAAAGAATCGCATGACTGCAGCGCCCGTTATCTGGAGCAAGCAAGTCGTAAGTGATGGCCGGATAGATGCGGTGATTATTAACTCTGGCGGAGCAAATGCTTGTACAGGAGTTGAAGGATTTGCTGATACGCATAAGAGCGCTGAATTTGTAGCGAAGAAACTTGGAATTTCCGCTTCAGATGTTGCAGTCTGCAGTACTGGCTTAATTGGCGAGCGTTTGCCGATGGAGAAAATTTTGCAGGGAATCGATGAGGCTGCAAATCAACTTCTCTCAGAAAGCTGGCCTGACGCAGCTGAAGCGATCATGACCACTGACTCTCATTCAAAAATCGCAACTCATGAAATTAACGGTGTGCAATTTGTGGGTATCGCAAAAGGCGCAGGTATGTTGGCGCCCGCTTTGGCAACGATGATTTCAGTGCTTGCTACAGATGCCGATGTTAGCTCTGAGCTCCTCCAGTCTGCACTTTCTGAAGCCACCTCTCTTACTTACGATCGCTTGGATTCTGATGGCTGCACGTCAACTAACGATACGGTCATAGCGCTCGCAAGCGGGGAGGGCGCCTCGCTAACTTATGCGGAACTTCTCGCTGGATTGACATCTATCTGTCGAAATCTCGCCGATCAGTTGATTGGAGATGCCGAGGGGCACACCAAAGTAATAGCTATCAAAACAATTAATGCTACTTCTGTGGACGATGCGCTAGATATTTCCCGTTCTTGCGCCCGCAATAACCTGCTTAAGTGTGCGATCTTCGGAGAAGATCCAAACTGGGGGAGGATTCTGGCGGCTGTTGGAACCTCACACGCCGAGTTCGATCCATTTAATCTCGATGTGAGTATTAATGGAGTTATGGTTGCCAAATCGAGCGCACCATTTCAGGACCGTTCGCTTGTCGATATGAGTAGTTCACGAATTGAGATTGTGATAGATGCCAAGATCGGCAAACATGAGGCAACAATTTTAACGAACGATCTCTCCACGATGTACGTTCATGAGAATTCGGCTTACTCATCATGATTCTTATTAAATATGGCGGGCATGCGATGGTTAACGATGAATTGGCACAATCTTTTGCCCATGATGTAGTCGCGCTCTCAAACAGTGGCGAGGAAGTGGTTGTGGTCCATGGCGGAGGACCACAGATAGATGAGGAACTTAAAGTAAAGGGGTTGACCTCTAGCTCCGTTGCGGGTTTACGAGTAACGACTCCGGAGATGATGACTGTTGTTGAAATGGTTCTCTCCGGCAGGGTGCTTCGTGATGTCACAAATTCATTGATTCAAGCAGGGGGGAAAGCGGTAGGGATTACAGGGCGAGACGCGCAACTCTTAGTTGCGAAACAAATCACAAAGAGCGCTACTGGTGAAGAAATTAATGTAGGGCAAGTTGGGGAGATAGTTGATGTGAATCCACAAATCCTCCATGTATTAATGGATGCCGAATTTATTCCAGTTATCGCACCGGTGTCGGCTGACGAAGCTGGTCGTGCATTTAATGTGAATGCAGATTCCGCTGCCGGGGCAATTGCTGGCGCGCTTCAAGTGGATCGAGCTCTTTTTCTAACAGATGTTCCAGGCTTGTTACGTAAATGGCCGGATCTATCAACGCTTATTTCCAATATCTCTTGCGCTGAAGCAAAATCTTTACTACCGACACTTTCTGACGGAATGATTCCAAAAGTTGCTGCCTGTCTTCGCGCAATTGAGATGGGAGCAAAGAGCGCTCAAATTGTTGATGGGCGAGAGAAGGGTTCTGTTCAGTCAGCGATTAGCAACAATAGTGGGACGGTGTTTACCGCATGAAGCACTGGGATGAAGTATTTATGGCCAATTATGGGACGCCGAGCCTCACATTGGTGAGTGGTTCGGGTAATAAAGTTAAAGATTCAGATGGGAATGAGTACTTAGATTTCTTGGGTGGAATCGCCACCAACATACTTGGTCATTCCCACCCAGCAATTACAACTGCTGTGACGGAACAACTTAATCAATTAACGCATGTAAGCAATTTCTATGCCCATCCTCAAGGATTGCGATTGGCAGAAGAACTCCAGTCGTTAGTCGGCGATCAAAGTGCGCGAACTTTTTTCTGTAATTCAGGTGCCGAAGCAAACGAAGCCGCGCTCAAGATATCTCGCTTAACAGGGCGAAAGAAGATCGTAGCTTTTGTAAATAGTTTCCATGGTCGCACTATGGGCGCTCTTTCGATGACCGGACAGAAAAGTAAGCGCGAACCTTTCAAACCTCTTATTCCGCACATTTCATTCTTGCCATATGGCGATGAGAAGGCTCTCAAGCGAGGCATCTCGAGACGGACTGCGATGGTCATCGTTGAACCCATTCAAGGAGAAGCGGGAGTAATCACGCCACCAAGTGGATTTTTGCGAAAAATACGTGAACGAACTGATGAGGTTGGCGCTTTGCTTGCCGTTGATGAAGTGCAGACTGGAATGGGGCGTACTGGCAAGTGGTTTGCCTATCAAAGTGAGGGAATTACCCCTGACATCATCACCCTTGCTAAAGGTCTTGGCGGCGGATTACCCCTTGGCGCAACAATTGGGCTAGGAAAGGCTGGCCAGCTACTTCAAGCAGGAAGTCATGGTTCCACTTTCGGAGGAAGTCCAACTTCTTGTGCAGCGGCTCTCGCAGCGATAGAGGTAATTAAAAGTGAGGGACTGCTTGGCAGTGTTGAAGCCCTTGGCGAAATGCTTAAAAATGAGGGGAGAAAAATTCCCGGAGTTAAAGAGGTACGCGGTAGCGGTCTGTTGATTGGTATCGAACTTCTCAAGCCGGATGCTAAAGAAATTCAGAGAGAGTTAGAACATCGACGAATTCTGGTAAATGCTCCCAACCCTTCCACGATTCGAATTGCGCC
>JBEGVX010000134.1:0-2815 GCA_041178105.1 Actinomycetota bacterium | reverse complement strand
CAGGATATGAAGATGCCATCGAATTCACTCGACCAGGAATGACCTTATGTAATGGCCGGGGGATTCACGATGCTTCAACTGCCGAACTTGCGGTAGGTCTTACTATCGCCTCCCTTCGCGGTTTCCCAGAATTTGTCCGGAATCAAGATAAAGGGCAATGGGTGCATAGTCGCCAGCAATCTCTTAATGATAAAAAGGTTGCTATTATTGGTTACGGTTCAATTGGAAAAACTGTTGCGCGAAATCTCTCGGGGTTTGATGTCACCGTTGTACCCTTTTCTCGCTCGGGAAGCGACGGCGCTCTAAAAATTGCTGACCTAGATAGCCACTTACCAACTTTTGATGTTGTAATTTTAATTTTGCCGCTCAACGATGAATCTCGAAAGATGTTTAATAGAGAGCGACTTGCGCTCTTAAAAGATGGCGCGCTCTTGGTGAACGTTGCACGTGGTGGCATCGTCGATACCGATGCGCTAGTCGCAGAATTGCGTTCAGGTCGAATTACTGCCGCCCTTGATGTCACCGATCCTGAGCCGCTTCCTGCAGGACATCCATTATGGAGCGCACCTGGGGTTTTGATTGCGCCCCATGTTGGTGGGAATACCTCAGCATTTGAGCCAAGAGCGCGACGATTGGTCGAAGCGCAATTGGCTCGGTTAGCTCAAGGTAAAGGCCTAGAGAACGTCATCATCGCCGGAGCGATTACTTAGTTTTATTTGTAGGCAACGACCTTATTGGTGAATTGGCCAATACCTTCGATACCAGTAACGATAGTTTGTCCGGCGCGAAGATACTTCTCTGGCTTAAAGCCCATACCAACGCCCTCTGGCGTTCCGGTGTTGATGATGTCGCCAGCTTGGAGCTCCATAAATTGACTGATGTACCAAACGATGTGATTAATTCCAAAAATTAAATCACTAGTCGAAGAATCTTGACGCTTCTCACCATCAATAGTGCACCAGAGGCGAACGTTATGCGGATCAAAAGAGTCTGATGTGACAACAACTGGACCAAATGGATTGAATGTTGGGAATGACTTTCCTTTTGTCCATTGACCAGCGCGCTCGATCTGCCAATGACGTTCGCTGACATCTTGGCTAATGGTGTAACCGGCGATGTATTCAGGAGCCTTCTCTACTGAAGAGATGTAAGAGGCTTTCTTACCAATGACGATTGCAATCTCTACTTCGTAATCGCTCTTCTCACTATTTGGCGGAATGATGATGTCGTCATTTGGGCCGACTGCCGTATCAGGCGCTTTGGTGAAGACCACTGGCTCTGGCGGAGGGGTCATGCCGGACTCGGCGGCATGTTTGGCGTAGTTGAGGCCAACGCAGATGATGTTGGTTGGTCGAGCCAAAGGGGAGCCGATTCGGTAATCCGAAACTTTCACCTTGGCAAGCGCGGAGAGGTCCGCGGCAGCGACCTTCGCGATAGCGCCGCCCTCAAGCTCGCTCCGATTCCAATCCGAGATGAGATGGTCGACGAAGACTGCCTCGCTCTCAGAGACCATTACAGCGGGTTTTTCCTGGCCTTTAGCGCCGAGACGGGCAAACTTCATCGAATACTCCTTTAGGTTGTCTTGTTAGTTGGGTCGGGGGTTCAGGTATTTATAAGTTAGCAGGATTTGAAGGTACCCCCGAATCTTATGGGTTTTCACCCAACCTCCGATAGGTTTGGCGCCAGGTTTCGATAGGTCCCATCCCGATCTATCTCGTTTCTAGGGGGAGAGCGCAATGCCAGCACATCACCGTACCCAACCCACCGGAGCGCGTAGTCGCGAATGGTTCGGCGCTGAAGGGAAGAATGGATTTATTCACCGTTCCTGGATGCGTAACCAAGGTTTCGCTCCCGATGTTATGGATGGACGTCCGGTAATTGGCATTGGTACCACTTGGTCGGAATTCACTCCATGCAATGCGCACCTTCGTCGCGTTGCAGAGTCAGTCAAACGTGGCGTGTGGGAGATGGGTGGCTTCCCATTGGAGTTCGCTGCCATGTCACTTGGTGAAGTGACGATGCGTCCGACAACAATGTTGTATCGAAATCTTCTTGCCCTTGAAACAGAAGAGTTAATTCGCGCTAATCCCATGGATGGAGTCGTACTTCTCTCTGGTTGCGATAAGACAACACCTGGAATGTTGATGGGCGCAGCAAGCGTTGATATTCCAACGCTGATGATGACCGGCGGTCCAATGCTCAACGGAAAATTCCGCGGTAAAGATATTGGTTCAGGAACCGATGTTTGGAAGTTTGCCGAAGAGGTTCGCGCTGGCACGATGTCAGAGGAAGAGTTCACTGAGGCTGAAACTTGTATGTCGCGCAGCGCTGGCCACTGCATGACGATGGGAACTGCCTCCACTATGGCATCTGTCACTGAAGCACTTGGATTACAACTTCCAGGTAGCGCTGCAATTCCTGCTGTTGATTCACGCCGTTATGCGATGGCTCAGCTAGCTGGTCGTCGAATTGTAAAAATGGTGGAAGAGCAACTCACCCTCTCCAAGATTCTCAACAAGAAAGCCTTTGAGAATGCGATCAAAATTGTTGGCGCTATTGGTGGCTCAACTAATGCAGTTGTCCACTTACTCGCCATCTCACGCCGAATTGGTGTTGATCTAGATCTCAAAGAGTTCGATACTCTCACAAAAGATCTTCCAGTCCTTGCAAATCTCATGCCATCAGGTAAGTACCTCATGGAAGATTTCTATTACGCAGGTGGCATTCCAGCGGTCATGACTGAACTTGGCGATTTAATTCACCGTGATCACATCACAGTTACGGGTAAGACCGTCGCAGAGAATATTGCTGGTGT
>JBEGVX010000133.1:0-2958 GCA_041178105.1 Actinomycetota bacterium | reverse complement strand
GGTTACCTCCCCGCTCGGCTAGGGCAAGGTTTCGGTGCATATCTGTTCGATAAATACTTCCGTGTCGCCCGTAGAGCTCTAAAGCTCTCGCTGTGGGATGCCCGTAAGGATTCTCTGCCCCAACGCTCACAAAGGTGGTGCGCGGACGAAGTAGCGCTAACAACTCGGGATCTTGCACTGCCGAACCATGGTGAGTAGCTTTCATAAAATCTATTGGCGCACCATTCCAAATATCGCGTGCGCGCAAACGTCGAAGCGCCACGAGAGTGCGAGCCTGACCCTCTAATTCAAGATCACCTGCGGTGAAGAAGGTAAGGCCACCGACATCTCCAATTATCGCAAGACTGGAATCGTTAGGAGATAAATCATCTGCGGCGAGTACTACCTGGATACGCACCTGCCCACTTTCGTATCGCACGCCAGATTGCGGTGAGGTATTGGGAATACCGGCTAATAGCCGCTCCACTTCCGCCACCTCTTGTGCAGGCTCTTTCGAAAAGGAGCTCCAGACTCCGCCCACGCTTCTCTGGTTAAGCGCACCAGGAAGACCTGCGACATGATCGGCGTGGAAATGAGTAAGGACAAGTAGATCTATCTGGCTCACCTCTAATATTTTCAAACAGCGATCTATTGCGCTGGGTTCAGGTCCTACATCAATAAGAATTGCGCGCTGTCGCCCGGTGCGCACAACTAGCGCATCTCCTTGGCCGACATCGCATTGAAAGATGCTCCAATCGGATGGAACCCACGATTTCGATAGCGGCTTTACTGTGAGCGCGATTTCGCAGGCAAAGATAAGCGCAATCGTCACAAGTATTAATCGCCGGAACTGAGTTCGTTTTATTTTAAGAATAACCAGGAGAGCGAATAGCGCTGCTATAGCTGCCAATGACCCAAGCCAAGATTTTGGCCACTTCAGAGCAGCAAATGGTAATTCCGCAAAAGTTCTGGCGATAAAAGTAATCCATAGCGCGAATGGAGTTATCAACCAACCAACCAGAGTGGCGAGCAAGTTGCTAAAGGGCGCAGCGAGCATTAGCAAAATTCCAAAACCTGTGATGATTGCAATCACTGGTGCAACTAAAAAATTGGCAACAATGGAGATGATGCTCAATTCGCCAGAGAGTAGGACGATAAGCGGCAAACAGAAGATGGTGGCCGAAATGGGAATCGCTAACCCCTCTGCAATAAGCGAGGGAAATCCCCTTGCCATACACCTCTGTTGAATTGCTGGCGCGAGGAAAAGTAGCCCTGCGGTTGCAAGAACTGATAAACCAAACCCTGCATCTCTAACAAAAAAAGGATTCACCAACAACAGCAGGGAAATTGCGGCAGCGAGCGCAGGCACTGGCGATCCTCGAACCCCTCGTGCTCGAGCGACAAGTAAGACTCCTGTCATTACCGCGGCCCTAAGTACAGAAGAGCTTGGTCGAACAAGAAAGATAAATAATGTAAGGAAAATTGCAATTCCCCACCAAAGATAACGTCCTCGGATTCGTAGCGCCCTGCCTATTGCCAATAAGAGCGCCGCGACAATCGCGAAGTTTGCCCCACTGACTGCCGTCAAATGGGTTAACCCACTACGTCGCATGGCATTAGTCAATTCTTCGCTCTGACCACTTCGATCCCCGATAACTAATCCAGGAATCAATGCACGTGCATCGTCTGGCAAGGGAGCAACAGCTCTCTTTATATCTTTCCGAATTGCGCTTGTGTGGCGCCATAAGAACGATGCATCTTTTTTTCGAGTTATATCACCAACCTGAGTGAGCGATCCCGCGATAGTGCTATATCCATCAAAGACGTGAATCCGACCAAAAAGTTCAATCTCTGAGCTCGGAGTGAAATCTATTAGCTCTGCACCACCAATAAGTATCAATGGGACTGAGAACTTTACGTTATCAACTTCAATTGTGTTCACTTCAATCAAGTATCGGTCTTGCTCTCGGAAATCGCCACGGATTTTCCCGACAATTTTTCGGGCATCCGAACCCAGAGATAACTCTGCCTTAACGACCTGACCATCTCGTATTGTGAAAAAATCCTTATGTAACCCACTCTGATGAAGTGAGAGTATAAGTGCCCCTATAAAGCATGCTGTGAGAAGAGTTCCGAGGTGCGCTCTCCTGGCAAAGAGTGCAGCCAGAAGCAGCACAGTTAACGAGAGCCATTGCAAATGTCCAAACAAAAGCGATTGAAAAAAGGCCCCCACCCAGACTCCTACGGCAGGAATGAGTAATCGAAAATCGCCTCTCACACTGTTACAAAGTTACGAAGCTCGCTGAACTTTGCCGGGCCGATTCCAGAAACTTTTTTGAGATCATCGACTGTTCCAAAATTTCCACGTTCTGCCCGGTATGTGACGATGCGCTTAGCGAGAACTGGGCCGACTCCAGGTAATCCGTCGAGTTCAGTTTCACTTGCTCGATTGAGGTTGAGCCGTCCCGCTCGAGCGCTCCCCTCTGAAGTAAAGCTCGATGAATTCGAACCAACCATCCCGCTCATGGTGGGAATTCCTGGTTCAGTGACGTAGATCTGCTCTCCATCTTCTAGAAAACGTGCGAGATTGACAGAGGATGTGTCGCCATCTTTGCCAACGCCACCCGCTGCTTTGATTGCATCCCCCACTCGGGAGCCTTGTGAAAGTTGATATAAACCAGGATTAAGTACTGCGCCTTGCACATCGACTACTAAGGGCGCATCCATCGATGCTGTTGGACTCACTTGCGTCTGTACGCCAATGAGCTCGGTGCGGGGCTTGGCTTGTCCAGCAAAGAGTGAAAAGAGGGCGAAGGTGATTGCGATACCCGCGATGAGCAATAGCGCTCTCTTATGGTTGGAGGTTAGCGAAATTTCGAGATTACCTTGGGAACCGATTTTTGCCGCGATGCTACGAAATGGGACGCGACTTCTATTGGAATGAGTTCTACTCTCGGAGCGCCCATTAATACGCTCCAA
>JBEGVX010000132.1:0-4881 GCA_041178105.1 Actinomycetota bacterium | reverse complement strand
GCTTCATTCCTTCGGCATCTGCGACCGAAGAGCCACCAAACTTCTGCACAATTAAGGCCATGGGAGAACTTTGGCAGGGTAGTGGGCCTTGGGCCAAAAATATCTCATATTATGAGACGCACTCCGTCTTACAATGTGAGAAAACTACTGAACTGTTCGCCGTCCTTCAAATGCACGCCCCAGCGTGACCTCATCGGCATATTCGAGATCGCCACCCACGGGCAGACCACTGGCTAGACGGGTAACCGTCAACCCTAGGGGTTTGATCAAACGCGCTAGATAGGTGGCAGTTGCTTCGCCCTCAAGATTGGGGTCGGTGGCGAGGATGACCTCGGTGACAGCGCCATCAGAGAGACGAACCATGAGTTCTTTGATGCGCAGGTTCTCTGGCCCTATCCCTTCAATGGGACTTATCGCACCGCCAAGCACGTGATAGCGACCACGGAACTCGCGCGTCTTTTCAATCGCCTGCACATCTTTGCTCTCTTCGACAACACAGATGGCATGGAGCTCACGTTTGGGATCGCGACAGATCCGACACTGCACATCTTCTGAAACATTGCCGCACACTTCGCAGAACTTAACCTTCTCTTTTACTTCGCGAATAGCTTCGACCAATCGTTGAATATCTACTGATTCGCTCTGGAGAATATGAAATGCGATCCGTTGTGCGCTCTTTGGTCCTACACCAGGAAGCCGACCGAGTTCATCAATTAATTCTTGAATGGCGCCTTCATACATTTTTGGTGAACCTACTCTTTCGGAGATTCGCTAATTACTTTTGCGCCTAATTCTTTGGCTAGCAGCGCTGCGCCGCTTAAAGAGTTCAGATCTGTTGAATTCTCAACAACCTCTTCGGCAACCGAACTTTTTGTCGGATTTGAACTTGGATTAATGGAGGGATCAATAATTACTTCAATCTTTCTATCTAATCCAACTACTTCGATAAATGCATCACGAAGAATCTCGTCGCTATTCGAGCGAAGGAAAGAATCTCGAGCGCCCACATTTATCATTGCCACAGTTATTGCTGAATCATCAACAGTTGCAAGAGTTGCACTCGCGCTAAGGAGCGTCCACGTTAAGCGACGTCGACCTTTGACATTCTCAATCACATCTGGCCATAAGCGGCGCAATCCAACGACATCAATACTCTCAATTCGAGCAGCAGGTGGCGCTGGTTCAACTTTTGCTGGTTCAACTTTTGCAGCAGGGGCTTTCTCGACTTTTGCTACGGGTGCTGGTGTTGCAGGACGCGCAGCAGGTGTGGGGGAGGCGATGCTGTTATTTCGCTCTAAACGTTCAATTCGTGCAAGAAGGGCTTCATCTCCGACAGTGGGGATAAGCAATCTGGCAGCGGTAAATTCAAGGATTAAACGAGGAGCAGTAGCGCCCCGCATCTGGTTTAAACCTTCGCTAATAACCTGGGCCGCATGGGTGAGTGTGCTGCTGCCCAACCGACCGCTCTGCGCTTGCATCCGCTGCAATTGATCATCTGGAAGTTGGCGAAAGAGCGAATGCGCTGATTGTTCATTTCCAGCAACTGCGCTCAACACGATGAGATCGCGTACTCGCTCAAGTAGATCTTGAGCGAAGCGACGTGGATCGTGCCCTGAATCAATTACCCGATCAATTGTTGTGAAAATCGCTTGTGCATCTCGTGCGGCGAGCGCATCGACAACATCATCGAGCAGTGCGCCATCAGTAAACCCTAGGAGTTGGAGAGCAATCTCGTAACTCACACCATCTTTACCAGCACCCGCTAAGAGTTGGCCAAGGATTGAAAGTGAATCACGGACCGAACCTCCGCCTGCTCTAACAACCATTGGTATTACGCCCTTGGCAACCTTTACCTTCTCAAGTTCACAAATTTTTGTTAGGTGTTCACCAAGAAGTGCGGGAGCAACTAATCGGAATGGGTAGTGATGTGTACGCGAGCGAATCGTCGCAATTAACTTATCAGGCTCTGTTGTTGCAAAAATGAAAAGCACATGCGGTGGTGGTTCTTCGACAACCTTGAGAAGTGCATTGGCAGCACCAGGTCCCAACTGATGCGCTTCATCAATGATGTAAATCTTGTATTTGCTCTGCACGGGAGAGAAGAAAGCTTTGTCGCGCAATTCGCGCGCATCGTCTACCAATCCATGAGTTGCCGCATCTAGTTCTATGACATCGATAGAACCTGGACCCATAGGAGCAAGATCTCGACAAGATTGGCAAGCGCCGCACGGCGTTGGAGTTGGTCCCTTTTCACAATTGAGGCTACGCGCCATGATTCGAGCGCTTGATGTTTTGCCGCAACCACGTGGGCCAGAGAATAAATAGGCGTGATGTATCTGACCGGAGGCAAGAGCGTTAGTTAATGGCGTGACCACATGATCTTGACCAATGACCTCGCTCAATTGGCCAGGGCGGTATTTGCGATAGAGCGCAATCGGCCCTTGATCTGGCGCTACTGGTTCACCCATGGAGTTGAGCCTAACTGTGAGGACCCCCCGCATACCCGAAAGAGCGCACCTACCCTTGCTGCCTTCCAGCCCTGGGGGAGTTCAGCACGGTATCGCCATGCGGGGGGTCGGTGTAAGCATAGCGACCCAGTATCTTTGACCCTGCAGCCCAAAACTGCATGGAGGATTCGCATAGCGGCCGAGTGCGCACGCTTGGAAAGCGTGTAAGGGGAAACCCTTCAAGAGTTCAAATCTCTTATCCTCCGCGGAAGGTTCTTTACTATATATACCAGTGCACGTTTGAAGTTGATGAGCACGAGTAGGCACGAGAGAGAGCGGTAGTCGTGGCAACTGCATGGCGAGATGACGCTCCCAAGCCATCGGTTATGGCAGAACACGTCCATCCGAAAGATCCATTGCTCTACACAATCAAGCGCAAACTGCTTGGCGCTCCGCTTAACCGCCACACCCTAAGCCATCAAAGACTGTCCAAAAGATATGGATTAGGAATTTTATCTTCCGACTGCATCTCATCCTCTGCATACGGAAGTGAACAGATTCTTATTGCCCTCCTGCCGGTTTTTGGATTAGCAGCATTCTCAATGTTGATGCCAATGACCGCGGTCGTACTTGTCATTCTCTTGATTGTCACTCTTTCATATCACAACGTCATCTCGGTCTACTCAAAAACGGGTGGCGCATATTTCGTATCACGAAGAAACTTTGGTCCAGTCGTCGCGCAAGTCGCTGCTGTTGCATTAATTCTTGACTACGTAGTGACTCTGGCAATTCAATCAGCGGCTGGTGTTGCCGCAATTGTTTCAACGTTTCCAGAACTTGCACCATGGAAAGTTCAAATGACTTTGGTAGTCATCGTCCTTCTAACGTATGGAAATTTACGAGGCGTAAAAGAGGCAGGAAAAGCTTTCGCACTTCCGACTTATTTCTTCGTCGGATCAATGGCAATTGTTTTTACAGTAGGAATTTATAGAGATCTTACCAACACACTTCCAAAATTGAGTACAGATGTGCCCGGTGCAATTTCTATCGGATCCGAGCAAGGATTACTCACCTTTGCTGCGATTTTTACCTTACTTCGCGCTTTCGCCAATGGTGGTTCATCGCTGACTGGACTTGAGGCAATTTCCGACGGTGTCATGCTCTTTAAAACACCAGAGCACGTCAACGCAAGACGAACTTTGATTGTCATGAGTTGCATCCTTGGTTCACTTGTACTTGGTGTGTCGTGGTTTGCCCATCGAATTCATGCAGTTCCTTATGAAAGTGGAACACCAACTGTCATATCGCAGATTGCTAAAGCAATACTCGGCGATGGCGCTATTGGAAATATCTTTTTTATTCTCGTGCAGGCAGCAACAATGTTAATTCTCTTTGCTGGCGCAAATACAACATATTCGGCTTTCCCAATCCTTGTAAACTTTGTCGCCTCTGACGGGTTTTTACCGCGTTGGTTGGCAAAACGAGGCCATCGCCTTAATTTCTCCAACGGCATTTTGGTGCTCGTGTTTTTCGCATCCGTTCTCGTGCTTGTTACCCGTTCTTCTGTGGAACACCTGGTCGCCTACTACGCGATCGGAGTCTTTACTGCTTTCACGTTAACTGGGTTGGGAATGGCAAAACATACGCATACCCATCGGGGAGCCAGGTGGCGCTTACGTTTTGCAATTCACCTTCTCTCAGGTTCGATTTCACTATTAGTCGTAATAATTTTTGCCATCGTAAAATTTACCGCGGGGGCTTGGGTAGTTGTCGTAGTAGCCCCGTTCATGGTTATCGGATTAATCCGTTTAAATAAGCGCTACCAAGCTGAAGAGAAGGTCCTTGATATTTCTCCCCAAGGGGGCAAAAGCGCCAATATCACGCGCCACGATGTAGCAGTTCTGATTGATAACGTTGATCTTGCAACCATCGGGGCGATTCGGTACGCACGAAGCCTCAAACCTCGAAAACTCAGCGCTGTTCACTTTGTTATTGATGACCGCAAAGCAGATGAAATTCGCGAAGCATGGGATAAGTACGGAACATTTGATGGGATGAGTCTGGAATTTATTGATTGCCCTGATCGTCGACTGACTAATGCAGCTATCGAGTATTCGTTGCGTGAGACAGAAGCACCTGATGTTGAACTCACACTTTTGCTTCCACGACGCTCATATTCACGTTTCCTCGGTCGCTTACTACACGATCAAACTGCTGAAAGCATCGCAAGCGCAATCGCACAACTAGATCGTGTTGTGGCAACAATCGTGCCATTCGATGTAGAGAAAATCCTTGATGGTAAAGTTAAATTAGTTCCAACAAATACAAGTGTCTCAACAACTGCTTCGCCTGCAACACCAGTGAAGCCACAATTTGAATCCCCCGTTTACGAGCCAGTTGGCCACCATGCAAAGAGCGCAACAAAAATTGGAGA
>JBEGVX010000131.1:0-7253 GCA_041178105.1 Actinomycetota bacterium | reverse complement strand
CCACTTGGACATTTTGGATTTTGACCTGTGATTTTCTTAATGGATTTCCCACGCTTGCAAGAGATTGTCTTCTGCAAGTTCTTTGTAACGCTCTTGGCTTTAGGTGTAGCAACTTTGATTGGCTCACTCTTCGATTCCGTTGGAGTAAGCGATGGTGCTTGCGTCATCTTGACTCGAAGGGTGGGGTTTGAGAAGGTAAATCCCTGTGCAAAGAGGTGAATCCAACCATTCTTCTCCTCAACCGATGTTGTTGATACCTGTTCAACCCCTTCGGCGCTGAGAACGCTAATTGACGCTTGAACTGGTGCGTTACTAAAGCCATAGAGGCAACGTGCAACTTGCGAATCGATGAGTAGATCATAAGTGCCCTTAAAGACTGCACCGTTTGGTAAGAAGTGAGGGGCAGCAACTTTGTAATCAAGAGTTTGTGTTGACGTATTAAAAATTGGTGGACCGCTTATGTAATTGGTGGCGTTCGTCATCACGATGCCGCTGACCGATTTATTATTTTGGTAGCAGGCGCGATCTAGATCGCCACCATCATTAATGGTTCGGATACTCCATTGAGTTGGCGCGGCGATTGCTTTCTCTTTCATCATGGCTAACCAAAGCAAAAACTCCTTCATTCCCTCGGTGCCAAAACTTGTTTGTTGCCGTAAGCACTGTGGCGTTTCTGTAAAGTCTCGGCAGACGCCCGTGCCACCCATAGGTTTAGGAATATTTGTGTAGTAAGTGGTGAGCTCTGGAGTGAGTTCGCTCTTCTTCGAGAAGAGCCCGACCATCGGCACTACAACAGGCTTTGCGGTCACCTGAAATTCGGTAGAACCATCAGAATTTGTAGCGAGAGTAGCGCTGGCGTTACTGACCCGCCCATGTAGCCAACCATTAATTTGTGTGGAGAGCTTTATTGAAAGTGAGAAGTTCACATCTAGTGGGAGTGGGTGGGGGATTGCGCATTGAGTTCTACTCTGTTGAATGCATTGCTCTAAGTGCGGGTGATTTCGTCCGATTGCTAAGAACGCCGGTTCACCATTAGGTCCTCTTCCCGAAGGCGTTAAATCGGATGGGGTGGTGTTGGGATTAAATGATCCGTTGATAAACGAGACCGCAAATATGCCCAGTTGAAGATTCGGATCTGTAAATTTAGGTTTATCCACTTCTTTCCGGCTATCTAATTGCGCCACAACTAGATATTTTGTGCCACCTGCATGTGGCAATTCTGGGATGTCGTAGACAAAGGAGCTACCGCTAGTTGGCAGATTTACCGAGGGATCACCAGTAAATCCTTGCGGGTTGTAGCTAGTAAATTCATTGGAAACTTTTCCTGATATCGAAGTTCCATCGCTTTTAGTGACAGTTAGCGAGGTAATGCAGTCAACTGAAACCTTGGCAGAGCATGGCCCAAGTAACGCGGTATACATTCCTGTTAATTTGTTCTGACTCATCTGTTCACTTGGAACACATTTTGAATCAGGTTTACCACATTCATAAATAGCATCGATTGCACGTAATTGTTCAGCATTTGGTACATCTTTAAATTTCACTTGGATATAAGCAGAGCTTGACATTCGTAATTCGAATGAGTTTGACGATGCGTAGCCAATGTACTCAGGTCCGGGAGGATTAATCTTGAAGTAAAACTGCTCATCCGGGGCTGTATTGGCAAATGAGGGAGCTCCTATCAAGAGCGAAGTTAAAATCGTGGCTAGGAGCGCTTTTAATTTCATGGATACCCTCTTATCTTGAAGAAGAGGCCGGTATCGCTCTCGCAATACCGGCCTCTGTACTAACCGATGGTCTTTCTAGTGATTACTTCTTTTTGAAGCCAGCTGGGCAAGCCTTGGTGGTGACCTTCTTGGTGATTTTGCCCTTCACACAAGTGATCGTCTTCTTGGCATTCGACTTCACCATCGCTGATGCTGCCGGCTTGTAGCCCTTCTTCATCTTCACCGAGAGTTTTGGCTGTGAATATTGGAAGCCTTCATACTCGATGCTGATAATGCCGTTCTTCGCCGCAATATTCGCATTTTCAACGATCTGTTCGCCTGTCGCTGCGTCAGTTGTGACTGAGAGCTCTAGGGCTTTTGCAGCATCATTTGGATTCTCTAGACCCCATAGAACTTTTGCATCGTTAAATGGAATGTAGGCGCGGTAGAAACCACGAACAACAGTTGTGCCATCTACATCAAAGTGTGGGGCAGCTGCAGTGAAAACAAATGATTTCTCTGTGGCATTCCAGACCGGGCTAGATAGTTTGCAGAGTCCATCAGAGAGAACGATGATGTCGTTTGAAACTCCATCAATACCAAACTCTGTGAAGGAGATAGCTTGGAGGGTGGCATATCGAGATGTTGCCTTGCCCGTTTCGCCCTGGCATTGCTTTGAATCTGCAGCGAAAGCAACGTTGACTGCCTTGCCGGTTAGCGTTAATACGCGGAAGCCGCTGCCGTCAGTTGCCTTCATCGTCATGCCCGCACCAGCACCAAGAGTGATGTTTGGTTGATAAGAAGACTTCACACGGATCTTTACTGTGAAGATTGTGTCAGCATCGAGGCTGGCATTCTTTCCAGATGCTTTGTTGTTAGCAACGAAAGTCTTGTTATCTGCAGCGTTAACAAAAATAGGTTCGATTGTCGTCCAAAGATTTGATGAACTTGCGAATGTTGGACGAGCATTAATGAAGATTCCGTCATAACCCTTGACGCCAAATCGCGCTGAGTTCCAGTTGGTTGAAGTCCAACGACCAGTACGTGTGACGGTGCTTGCAACAGTCTCTACCTCTGGTGCAACTACTGCTGGAGCAGGAGCTGGAGCAGGTGCGGCAGGTGATGCTGCTGGGCTTGCTGCCGGAGATGCAGCAGGTGATGCAGCAGGTGATGCTGCTGGGCTCGCAGCAGGAGCGGGAGCTGCAGCCTCCACTGGATTAGCAGTACCGCTAGCTACCCATTGGAGATTTGCAACGGTGCCACGTCCGTTATCAACGGAGACGCTCTCAATACAGAAAAAATCAGTTGCTGATGCGCAAGCAGGCCACGGTCCACCAGGGAGTGGATCGTTTGCCGCATTTGCTGTGCTTGCTGTGAGTAGTCCGCCAAGAAGCGAGACTCCCGCGAGCAGAGCGAGTATTTTTTTCTTCACACTTTCCTCCATCGGTCAGACTTCGGGCGGGAGGGCCCGACCCGCAAAGTCTACTCTCAGGGGTTATTAATCGAGAATGCCCGTAAGGTTTTCGGTACCTGCGGCGTTAAATCGGTATCCGACGTGGCGTACAGTGCTAATCATCGCCTCGAATTCTGGGCCCAATTTGGCACGAAGGCGACGAATATGGACATCAACCGTCCGGGTGCCACCGAAGTAGTCATAACCCCACACTTCTTGGAGAAGTTGCGCGCGTGTGAAGACTCGACCCGGATGTTGCGCGAGGTATTTGAGAAGTTCGAACTCTTTATAGGTTAAATCGAGAGCGCGACCTTTGACGCGTGCGGTGTACGAGTGCTCATCGATCGCTACTTCACCCGAGCGAATTTCATTTCCGTTTCCGGAGCTATTACGCGCATCAACTGTTTCTTTATAACGAGAGATAGCAAGACGTACCCGCGCTTCTACTTCGGCTGGGCCAGCAGAATCAAGGATGCACTCATCAACGCCCCATTCAGAGGTGAGCGCTGGCAATCCACCTTCAGTCACAACGACCATTACTGGCGCACCAACTCCAGTGGAGGTAAGTAGACGAGTCAGATTCTTCATCGCCCCAAGATCGCGGCGCGCATCAATCAGGAGTAAATCGATAGAGGGAGCATCAACCAGCACAGATACTTCAGCGGGAAGGATGCGGACTTGGTGTTGCAAGAGCGCTAGAGAGGGCAGAACCTCTGCGCTGGAGTGGCGAGAGTTGGTAAGTAACAAGAGCTTCGCCATAGTGGAAGAATACCCTCGTGGAGAATTTGGTGATACTCGGGATCGTCCTAGCCATTGCTACTGGCTATGGCTACTGGTATCGCCATCGCGATGGCCGGGTCCGCGATCGAGCAGGGCGAGAGCATCGCCTCCAATTAACAGCCAACGAAATCGGCGCCCTCGGCGAGCGCGCGACTCTTCTGCAGTTCTCTTCTGCCTTCTGCACCCCTTGCCGCGCAACGCGTGTGATTTTGGGCGAGGTTGCTGCCACATCTGCCGGAGTTATACATATAGATATAGATGCCGAGGAGAAGTTGGATTTGGTCCGGAAAGTAGGAATCCTCTCCACGCCAACCACCCTCATCCTTGATAGCAAAGGTTTTGAAATCGCTCGGGCAGTTGGCGCACCACGGAAAGCCCAAGTACTCGCCTCCCTAGAAGCGCTCAGATAGCGGGCGCCTTCCGGCACTAATCGCAAATCACTTGCAATTCGCACTCTTGCATAAGGGCTAATACCCTTCTCTCATGTTCGCAAAGAAGGAAGTGTCGTTAATCAAACGACGGACGATCGATTACGGTCGCGCAACTTCTTCGCGCTGTCTTGCTTAATCACTAACAATCTTCTGATTGTCGAATTGCCCGCGTAGTGGCCATCAAAGAAAAGGTTACCCCTTTTTCATTTATTAAAAATAGTTTTAGGAGAGAGATATGTTGAAGCAGATTGATGTACGCGGCGCACGTTTTGGCGCGCTGCTCACTACTTTTGTGTTGGCCCTCACGCTAGCGACCGAATCGTGGATTCTTGCCTTATGGCAAACTGCGGTATTTGCGATCGGAGCAGCTTTTGGTCCAGCACGAACACCTTATTCATCAATCTTTCGCGCAGTTGTGAAACCGCGTTTGAAATCATCTCCCACCTTCGAGGATGAGCGTCCTCCACGGTTTGCTCAAGCAGTTGGTTTCCTCTTTGGTGCGGTGGCCCTTGTTGGTGTAGCAAGCGGCATCTCTCTCCTATTCACCCTGTCAATCGCCTTCGCTCTCGTTGCTGCTTTCTTGAATACGGCGTTTAATTTCTGCCTCGGTTGCAAGGTTTACTTACTGCTCGTGCGCGCATTCAACGTAAATCAGCGCTCAGTAGGAAAAAGCCCCGCCAGCGTGCAGTAGTAAGAGCGTTTACGCTCTACGCTTATCCCATGATGTCAGGCGATCTAATGAGGTCCCATGAGAGATGAGCTACGCGAACGAGGCCTTCGATTAACGCCGCAACGCGAATTGGTTCTTACTGCAGTACGAGCGCTTGGCCATGCAACGCCTGAAGATATCGCTGAATATATTCATCGAACTCACCCGAGCATTAACCTCTCCACCGTCTATCGAAATCTAGAGACATTGGAAAATGTGGGCCTGGTACTCCACACCCATCTAGGGCACGGAGGAGCTACCTATCACGCAGCTGAAGAGGTTAATCATCTCCATTTAGTTTGTGGCAAATGTGGCAGCGTGGGTGAGGCGCCGATTGAAACTGCAGTGACTTTTGTCAATGCTTTAGCTGATGATTACGGCTTCAAAACTGACGTTACACATTTTGCTGTATATGGAAAATGCTCTAAGTGTTCTGATGAGTCATGAGCGCTGTATTTGTCGATGCTGGTCCCGACATCGGAGCTGTTTGGCACTTTGGTGAGCCGGTAAAAGAACAACGCGCACTTGCAGAGGGAAAAGCTTTCGCGAATCTAGGTCATCTACCTGCATTAGCGATTGAAGGAGCAGATCGTCTTACCTGGATTCATTCACTCTCCACGCAAGATGTTGAGAATTTGCAACCAGGTCTCTGGAAAAGTGGTTACATCTTAGATCCGCAAGGCCATCTTGAGTTTCCACTCTTACTTGTTGATGATGGAGCAACGCTTTTCATTTTTACTGAGATTTCTACGCACCAGGGACTACTCAATTTCTTAGACCGAATGCGCTTTACCTTGCGCGTTGAAGTACGCGATGCCAGCACGGAAGTCGCCCTTTTTAAAGCACCCGGTAAAACAGATGAAATTGGTGGTCCTTATGCGCTCGTCCCACGAAATGAAATTGAGAGCATGAAGAAAAATTTTGCGCTTTCTGCGATAGAGGTTGGCACATGGGCGCTAGATGCCCATCGCGTAGAACTAGGCCAACCACGATTTGGTTTTGAAAGTGATGCGAAAACGATTCCCAATGAGCTGGGAGTTCTGAATATTGCGGTTCATATGAACAAAGGCTGTTATCGCGGACAGGAGACTGTTGCGAAAGTTTTTAATCTGGGTAAAGCACCGCGGAGATTAACCCTGCTCCATCTCGATGGTTCCGGGGTCGATCTGCCCATATCGGGCGCACCAGTAACACTCGACGGGAAATCCATCGGGTTTGTTGGCACAGTTGCCCGCCACCACGAACTTGGTCCAATTGCGCTGGCACTTCTCAAGCGCTCAATCCCACTTGATGCCACTGTTCATGTAGGAAATATTCCTGCTACCCAAGTTGAGATTGTTGCGCCATAAGTGTCTCGGATTGTTACCATCTATTCCAGGCGCGGTTGCCATCTCTGTGAAGTGGCTATGGAAAAAATAGTTGAGTTACAGAGTGAATTTACTTACGAGATTGAAGAAATATTTATAGATGGTAATTCAGAACTCATTGAAAAATATGGAGAGCAAGTTCCTGTTATTCATATCGATGGAAAACCGCACGATTTCTTCAGAGTAGATGAAACAAGATTTCGTAAGGCGCTTAATTAAATTACTAGAGTTCAACATCTCCGATGAGAATGTCATCGGCATCAACGATGCGATAGGAGTAGCCCTGTTCCGTGAGAAAGCGTTGCCGGTTCTGCGCAAAATCCTGATCGACGGTATCTCGGGCCACGAGAGTGTAAAAACGAGCGGTACGACCATCTGATTTTGGCCTAAGAATTCGGCCGAGGCGTTGCGCCTCTTCTTGCCGAGAACCAAATGCCCCTGAGACTTGAATTGCGATGGTGGCCTCTGGGAGATCAATCGAGAAGTTTGCAACTTTCGATACTACGAGCGCGTTGATTTCTCCCTCGCGGAAACCCTGGAAAAGTTCTTCTCGTTCCTTAATAGGAGTATCACCAGTGATGACTGGAATTCCTAATTCAGTTGAGAGAGTGTCGAGCTGATCGAGGTACTGTCCAATAACAAGTATCTGCTCACCCTTATGTTTTTCTACTAATAGTTTTGCGATGGCGCCCTTTGTGCGAGTGGTTGCACAGGTGCGATATTTATGTTCGGGCTCGGCAGTTGCGTAGGCGAGTCGTTCAGCATCAGTGAGATTTACTCGCACCTCGATACATTCGGCAGGCGCGA
>JBEGVX010000130.1:0-5630 GCA_041178105.1 Actinomycetota bacterium | reverse complement strand
GCCGACATAGTCATCGTGATTACTCCACCTCGCACAATCCCTGAGATACTTAAGACCTTATGTCTGAGGTTATCCGTGCTGCCACCGTACTGCCAGCACGTCGCCAACCCGTACACCTGACCACCGCTGATGGCCTCACCCTGATTGGCGAGCTTGCGCTACCGGAAACCCAGAAGGTTGCAGGGGCGCTTGTGATGCTCCACCCGCTACCTACACATGGCGGAATGATGGATAGCCACATTTATCGCAAGGCAGCTTTTCGACTTCCCGAGCTCGCCGATCTTGCAATCTTCCGATTCAACACGCGTGGCACGGAGAGTGAGCAAGGCAAGAGTGAAGGTGAGTTCAGCAACGGCGTCGATGAGAAATTTGATGTGGCTGCTGGAATTGATTATGTAGCAAGCGCCCTCCCAGATTTAGAAAATATTTGGGTTGTCGGTTGGTCTTTTGGAACTGACCTTGCGCTCAAACATGCACGTGATCCACGAGTAAAAGGTTTAATTCTGCTCAGCCCACCATTGCGCACTTCACAAGATAGTGATTTGGAGTGGTGGGCGCACGATGGCCGCCGTGTAATTGCGATCGTGCCAGAGTTTGATGATTACCTTCCACCCGCGCAGGCGCGCGAACGTTTTGCGAAGCTCACTCAACTAGAGATGATTGAAGTAGCAAATGGAAAACATCTCTGGATTGGCGAGCCTTCTGTGCAACGGGTCCATAACGAGATTGTGAAAATAGTTAACCCGGCAAAGTACCCGCTACCTACCGAGTACTAAATACTCTGTTTATATTCTATTTTTGTTCCGCCCGCGGTAGAACAACTTGATCAATAATTAGCAAGACAGCTGCTGCAATAGGAACGGCTAGTAGCGCTCCCACTAACCCTAAGAGCGAGGTACCAACTAGCGCAGCGATAATTGTCACTAAACCAGGGATTGCAAGATTTCGCTTCATTATTCGCGGAATGATGATGTAATTTTCAATTTGCTGATAAGCAATGTATGCAACGAGAGCAATTAAGCCACGAGTGGGGCTTTGGGCAAACGCAACAATCGTCACTACCCCCGCGCCAATGAAGTGTCCAACTAAAGGTATCAAGGCACAAACAAAGATAAGCATGGCAAGTGAGATTGCATAGGGTAGGCCAAGCGCTGCCGAGAGAATTCCGATGAAAACTGCAGCGAGAAATGCAACCAGAATCTGACTGCCAACAAAGGTGCCAATTCTTGCGATGATTTCATCAGAAATTTTTGCGATTCGCTCTCTGCGCGAAGCAGGAGCAATTCGATAAGCAATCTTTGTAATCTGTGGCAATGAGGCCATGAAGTAGAGAGTTAAAATGAGAATTGTGAGCGCTGCGAAAGCGCCGTTAAGGACAACTTTCCCTACGCCGACAATGCCACCAAAGGCTGTCAGCACAAATTTCCCATCTTCAACCCAAAGCGTCACGCGCTCTTGTAGCGTATCTAGAAATCCATATTGATCATTTAAGTGTGCAAATGTGGCATTACTCTTTAGCTGATTAATAAGTTCAGGTGCGGATGAGATGAGTTGATTTGATTGAGTAACGATGGGTGGAATAATCAAAAGCGAGAACAAGGCAACAAAGCTCAAAACTGAAAAGAGCATCACGATTACAGCGAAGGGGCGACTGAGCCCTCTGCGTCGAAGAAATTCGATTGCGGGATTAAGTCCCATTGCAAAGAAGAGTGAAATCACAATCAGAATAAAGACTTGACTGGCTGAAGCTAAAGCTCTTGCCATAGTGATGGCAACGAGCGCGCCAAGTGCTCCAATAAATCCAAAGTAGAAGGGGTGGGTGCGACTAAAAGGTGCGCCAATCTCGCCGTACTTGGGAGCGTTATCTGACGTCACACTAAGAAGTTTACCTACGCGCTTTGGCTTCTCTCAATCAATTCGATTAAGACGCCACCACAATCTTTAGGATGGAGAAAGTTGATCCGCGCTCCATTGGTGCCGCGTTTTGGCGACTCATAGAGAGTTCGGATGCCGAGCGCTTGCGCTTGGCTTGCAGCATCCTCAACATCGAGAACTCGAAGGGCCAGTTGTTGCATCCCTGGGCCGTTCTTGTCGATAAAGCGCGCGATCGTCGATTCTGGAGTAAGAGGGGCAAGTAATTGAATAACCGTCCCAGTATCGGAATCGGTATCGGTGCCCAGCGCCACCATCGCCTCGATGACCCCTTGTTCGGAGTTCTCCTCCTGATGGAGCAACCGGCCATTAAATGAGCTCTGATAGAAAGCCACTGCCGCAGATAGCTCTGGAACGGCTATCCCGACATGATCGATGCCAAGGATTCCAGTAATCGCGATAGGGCTCATATAGTCGTATCGTGGCAGATATGGGAGAGATAAATCTCGAAGCGCTCGCACGTGGCGAGATTGATGCGCTCGCCGTTGCGATTTCACGCGGTGAGGATGGCGATTTCTCTGAGAGTGAGTTGACGCAAATCCATCAGCGCGCAGCTGCGCTGGCAAAAGCGAAGAGCCACCCTGGGCGGATTGGAATTACTGGAAGTCCTGGCGTTGGTAAATCCTCTCTAACAAACCTTCTCATCGCTGCATACCGGTCAAGTGGTGCAAAGGTCGGTGTACTTGCAGTCGATCCCTCTTCTATCTTGACTGGGGGAGCGCTCCTCGGAGATCGAATTCGAATGCATGAGCATTATGTTGATCCCGGCGTATTTATTCGATCAATGAGCGCACGCGGTCATCTTGGAGGGTTAGCAATTGCCACTCCCATCGCAAGTGAACTTCTTGCAATTGCAGGATATGCGCCGGTCATCGTTGAGACCGTGGGCGTTGGGCAGAGTGAAGTTGAAGTGATGAATTACGTTGATACGACAATTGTCGTGCTATCTCCAGGCGCGGGCGATGATATTCAAAGTGCTAAAGCGGGGATTTTAGAAATTGCCGACATTTTCATTATTAATAAAATCGATCGAGATAACGAGGGTGCAGAGAAACTTCGCCAAGAACTGTTTCGTTCGCAAGAGCTATCTGCACGACATGATGGATGGCGTGCACCCGTAATCATGACTAGTGCGCTAGATCGGGTAGGAATTACAGAAGTGGTAGCAGCAATCAAGAAGCATCAGGAATTTACAGGAGAGCGCTAGGGGGTAAACTAGCGCCGTGGCAAAACTTCCCAGTCAATTTAATCGGGCATTTGATTTAAGTACGTTAAAGCCACCTCAACCAGTTGCCGCAGGGCAAGTTATTGAATGTAATGAGCGAATCTTTGTAGAGCAATTAATTCCGCTCTCCAAGCAGAAGCCTGTCATTTTGGTGCTCTGGACACCTCGAAGCAGCGATAGCGTTGCGCTAGTTGATGCGCTTGCAGTACTTGCACAAAAACCCAGCGCTGGATGGCAACTTGCAACGGTGAATGCAGATACCGAAGCTGCAATTGTTGAAGCGCTCCGTGCAACTGGCGTGCCAATGACTGTCGCTCTCATCGCAGGACAGGTTGCGCCTCTCTTTGATGGATTGATTCCACCAGAGCAGTTGACCGAGCTTCTTGAAAAAGTAGTTGCGCTCGCGCAGAAGCAGGGCGTGGGTAGTGGTAGTCCAGAGGGAGAAACTAGCTCAGATGGCGCGGGAGATGAGGAGCCAGAAATTACTGCTGCTTATGGAGCCCTTGCTGTTCATGACCTAATTCGGGCAAAAACGGAATTTGAAAAATTGTTAGCTCGCAAACCTGGCGATAGCGATGCCCTTCAAGGTTTGGCAAATATTGAATTGCTGCAGAGAATCACCGGACATGACGGTAGTGAAGTTATGGAGCTTGCAGAACGTAATCCAAATGATGGCGCCATTCAGAGAGTAGCTGCTGATTTTGAATTCTTGGCAGGCAACGTCGCAGGCGCTTTCTCACGACTAATAAATCTCATACAAATCACAGTTGGAGAAGAGCGAGAATCACTTCGACTTCAGGTATTGTCTCTTTTTGCAATGCTGGAAAGCGATGATCCCGAATTGGTTAAGGCGAGAAGTGCGTTGGCGAGGGCGTTATTTTGAGTAGTGGTTCCCCGGAGGGCAACTCCGAGAATGTACAGATAACTAAAGGTCAACAACGACTCTTCTCGAGCCTACATTTCCTCTTCGGCCTCGGAATCATGAGTTGGGTAACACGGTTCGTTGATATCAAACGAAATCTGGGTCTCAGTAATGCCGAGTTTGGCTCGCTACTGACCCTTGGCACCATCGGTTCACTCTCTGCCTTTCTTGTAATGGGACATCTAGTCCATGTCCATGGCGTGCGGCGTGTATTAACTATCAGCTCAATTGCAACATTTTTATTAATTGCTGCTGCAACGTGGGTTACCAGTCCAGTGCTCTTCATGTTTGTCAATATTTTCATCGCTGCCGCAATTTCGGGATTCCATGTATCAATCACTACGCAGACGATGTGGATGCAGGAGCGACTTCAAAATGGTTTTGCCTCACGCATGTCAGGCGTTTGGTCGATTGGCGCGCTTTTAACCGCAGTAATCTCGATTATTGTGGCGAAACTTCTCTCCATAGAAGTACATGTCACCGCGCTCAGCCTTTTTGTGACAGTAGTAACGCTAATTATTATTCGTAAGTTGTCTCCGCTCTTCCTTGGCAAGAATCCGCAAGCTGCAAAGAAAGATGCTTTTGCATTAGCAAGGTTCTTCACCACGCTCAAGGTTGATTGGATTGTCGCCTTTGGTCTGCTCTTTGGAAGTATTCTTGAATTTGTTACCGCCGATTGGTCTTCGATTTATGGCCGAGAAGAGTTGGGGCTAGATCCATCCTTAAGCGTTGTTCCTTACTTCATCTTTATTTCAGCGATGATTGTTGGTCGATTCAATTTCAGTAAACTCGAAAAGAAATATAACCTCGAGAAACTAGTGACAGTCTTTGGTATCGCTGGCGGGCTCTCGATGGCCTTTGGAATTATTGCTGGAAAAGTTATTGCGAACACTTCGCCAATTTTAGGTCTGGTTGCTTGTGGAATAGGTTTTATCGGCGGCGGCTATGGCCTCTCCTTTATGTGGGCGGTCTTTAACCTGCGCGGTATTGAGCGTTCTGATTTAGGTACAAGCGCAGTAATCTCGCAATTGGCAGCCTTTCAGAACCTAGCAGTCTTCGTCGTGAAGAACATCGTGGCTATCGCTGCCGGAATCTTCGGCTTACCGATTGCGATGCTGATTCCGTGCGTCATGCTGATGTTTGTCGGATATTTCTTCCGGCGGGCAAGCGTTAAGTAACCTAATTAATTAACCTGAACCCTCAGTATTTCCTGGATCAGCTGCGGAGACATCGTGGAGCGCATACTTTTCAATTGCTGATTGCACAGTAGATGTTGGAATTTTTCCTTCGAGAGCAAGGCGCGAGAGCGTTGCCACAACAATCGATTCAGCATCGACGCGGAAGTGGCGTCGGAGCGCACCGCGGGTATCTGAAAGGCCGAAACCATCGGTACCAAGGGAGCTAAATCGCTCGCCTAACCAGGGTGCGATTTGATCTTGGACGCTGCGCATGAAATCACTCACTGCAACAATCGGGCCAGTTGTTCCCTCAAGTTTTGTGGCGACATAGGCGCGCTGTGGTGCATCTGGATGCATCATGTTGTGGCGATCG
>JBEGVX010000129.1:0-11158 GCA_041178105.1 Actinomycetota bacterium | reverse complement strand
CACACCAACGGCCTCGCTCTTACCTCTCGTTAATTTCACTTAGCCCAGGCTGTGAAATTATCTACCAGTTTGCGATCTGATGTACGTAGTCGCTCCATGACTGCCTGCATGTCGGCAGCTGCATCCGCAGCTGTAACTGTGCCTTTAAGAACTAATTGAACATTCTTAAAGACTGCATCAGCATCTAGTTGAGCAGGGATGAAGTTCTCTAGGTATGGGGCGCCGTTTAGCGCTGATTCAAAGAGAGCCTTTGTGGAGGCGCTCTCTACCTGAGAAATATCGAAGCGATCATCTGCAGGCATAGAACCTGTTGCTGCATACCACGCATTGAGACGCTCGGTGGAGTGCGTGAACTTGATGAAGTCAGCTGCAACTTGTGGGTACTTAGACCATTTGGTGATGCCAAGTGTCTGAGATGTTGTTCCCATCTTGCCAGCCAGTGGTCCATCTGACCATGCCGGCATAGCCATGATTGTCACCTTCTCATCGCCACCAGCCTTCTTTACAAAGTTTGGCGCATCAGGACCCGCAGTTATTGTCATTGCAGCTTTACCATCAACAAACTTCTGTTGCGCTTGATAAAGCTCGAGTGAATTAATGTCATCGTTCCAGCATTTACGATCGCGTGACTCTTCTAGCTTCGTCCACCATGTCGCATGCTCTGGATCTGTGAATTTAGTTGTTCCAACTACAGCATTGATTACATCGGCTTGTGACTGGACTGATTGACCACCAAGGATCGAGTAAATCCAACCGCCAAACCAACCATCCTTTACGCCACCAGCGATTGTGGTGATCTTCTTCGCAGAGAGCACATCGCAGACTTTCATCAATTCATCCCAATTGGTTGGAACTGCGAGTCCATTGTCAGCAAGGATGTCTTTACGAACCAATAATGGGAAGGAAGGATTTACATACCAAGGAGCGGTCCAAACCTTTCCTTGGAAACCTGATTCCACCTTCGCATTGATGTAGTGCGAAAGTTCCTCTTCACTCAAGTAATCAGAGATTGGTGCGATGTGGCCATCCCATCCTGGTTGCTGTGAGTAGATGCCGCCCCAGAAGTATTGAATGTCCGGGCCAGATTGTGCAGCTGCTGCTGCCTCAAATGATGGAATCAATCCATCAGTTGTTTGAAGAACGTGCTTAATAGTTACATTTGGATGCTCTTTTGTGTAGAGAGCGATGCTCTCCTCTAGCCACTTCTGAGCACCTGGGGCTTCCTGCTCGCCCCACCATGAAATATTTAAAGTTAAATCTTCGGTTGGGAATGCCGCCTCTTCTGTGGTTGCGCTTTCACTCGCGGTATCACTCGAAGACGAACAGGCTCCCAAAAGCAAGGCGAGCGCCAGAGCGCCGATTGCAAATACTTTCTTTGACTTCATTTCCCAAACCTCTCTCGTTGGAAAAGCCGATTAGTACCGGCAGACCATCCTGGAACTCCGTGGAGGTCTAGCAATATCTTCCCCCTTATCAGTCCTGAAATCAATGATAAATACTGGGATAGATGGCCAATTCACTAAACGTTTACCCGTCTTTGTCGGGTATTGCGGTTTCTGAAATTTTTACCGGCTACCCTCTTACTATGAAGCAGTCTTCGAAAAAAATCGCCCTAATAGCGCATGACAAAAAGAAGAGTGAATTGCTCGCCTGGGTTTTAGCCAACAAGGAAGAACTTGCCACTCACGAATTGATTGCCACTGGCACCACTGGCAAATTAATTGCAAAAGAGAGTGGATTGCCAGTTCAACTTGTGGAAAGTGGGCCATACGGTGGAGATATTCAAATCGGCGCTGAGATGGTCGAAAATAGAATTCACGCTCTAATTTTCTTTTGGGATCCGCTCGAACCACAACCACACGATCCAGATGTGAAAGCATTACTTCGAGTTTCAGTATTAAAGAACATTCCGACAGCATCGAACCGAGCAACGGCGGATTTATTAATACATTCAAAGTTTTTTAATTAATTAATTAACTAACTAATTAAGTGAAAATAAATCTTGGGGCCGACCAGGGGACTTGAACCCCTAACCACCCGATTACAAGTCGGGTGCGCTACCAATTGCGCCAGGTCGGCAAGGCTGTGAAGCGGCGCTAGTCTAGTCGAAAAATAAGAACCGTAAAACTCGCAACGCGCTTTCCACGCACAGCCTGATTATGCGGTGGCGAGAGTGGTCTTACCTATTTTGCCTTCAATTTGATTGGCTTTTTTGCCTTCACCAATTTTGATTGGCTTTCCGGCAACATCTACCAAAGTCTTTTTCTTGCCATCAATGTAAATGGGCGCACCAGCTGATGTGAGAATTGGATTGGCATTGCTATCAAAGATTTGCCCATTAAGCGCAACCCTAATTGCTTTACCGTCCGGACCAAGGACGCTCTCTTTTTTGATTCGAATACTTAATTGCGTCGCGTTAGTGCTAATTGTGATGGGCTTGCCTGAGAGATTGAGAACTGGCTTGTTAGCAGAATCAATTACTTGACCGTTAGCATCAAGACGACATGGTTTTCCAGCGCGATCTAATAAGAACTCGCCATTAGGAGCAAGAATCATGCCGCGTGAGCTAAGAGTTACTGGTCGACCATCACTTCCAGAAATATTTTTGCCCGCTGCGGTTACTAGTAGACCGTTGTAGCCAAATTGCAAGGCCTGTCCATCCGAGCTCTTTATTTGTTTTCCATCAATCGTCGATGCTTGAATGCCGACCGCTCCAACATATACCGGAGCGTTGGCAACTAATACTTTTTGACCGCTATTTGAAAGATATGGCTGGCCAACGAGCGGTTTGCCATCAGCGGCGAGTGCAATACTTCCTACCGAATCCGCAAGAGCTTCAGCTAAAACCGGCTCCCCCGCAGCGTTGCGAAACACAACACCTTTTGAATTTAGAACTGGTGGGACATAAACAATTTCACCATTACCGGCTTTCACAACTTTCCCGCTGCTATCTAGAAGTGGAAGAGCAAGAACTGGGCTGCCGCTGCTTTCATAAACTGGTTCATCCTTACCAAATGTAATCAATTTGGTCATGACAACTTTATCGCCATCAACTACAGGCTCCCCGGCGTTATTGAGGACAGGCCGGACCATGATTGGTAAACCGTTCTTATCAACAAAGACTGAACTGCCATCTTTTAACACGGGCGCCGTAGTAAGCGGTTTGCCGTCAGGACCAGTTAATACTTTATCGTCGCTTCCTAAGACATTGAGGAGCACGACTGGAGCTTTCTTTTTGCTCGGGCTTCCTGGAACTATTCGGTCGACATAAATAATTTGTCCGGACTCACTTTTTGCGACAGAAGATCTGACAACTTCTCCCTTGTCATCAACAAGCGCTTTGCCTGACGAGCTAAGAACAGGTTGAAGAACAAGTGCCTTGCCATTCTCATCAGTTAGCTCAGATCCCTTTTCATCTTTAGCAACGACGGTGGCGACTTTATTTCCTTTTGCATCAACAACTTCTTGACCTTCAGTTGCTGTCTTTGCAACTGTCGAAATAGAAGCAATTTTTGCTTCTGCTTCTATCAACTTCTGCTTCGCTGCACTAGCAGCATCTGCCTGTACTGCTAATTCAGTAATCTTCTTATTTGCCTCTGCCAGTCGTGTGTTCTGCTCCTGTACTTGTTGCTCAATAGTTTTTACTTGGGTAGCTGCTTTTGCTTCAGCATTTTTGACAGCATCATTTTTAAGTGCAAGCTCTGCCTTTAGCGCTGCAATCTCTGCTTGTAAATCAGCAACCTGCTTTGTAAGAGTGGTGATCTGCGTAGCGCTTGTATCTACAGGTGCAGCAGGAGGTACGTAAGGGCTTGATGTTGGGGAGGAGGGATAGGCATAGGGATCGGAAGTTGGGGTGTAGGTAGGCAAAGGGGTAAGGCGCGTGTAATCACATTGCGTCCCACCTCCGGGCAAAGTCGTTTCAACAACTGAGTGATCAGGTAAAGATTGGCACGCTGCTTGAGCTTTAGTCGCGGTAAATAACGAGAGGTTCGCCGCAACTAAGGCAATCGATAAGAATGAACGTATGGCGCAGAACCGTTTCCCCATAGATAGAGGATAAATGTGTGGAAACCAAGAGTAAAAGAGGAGGTAGGGATTCACCCCTACCTCCTCTTTCGGAACTCTCAGCAAATCCCTGCAGATCGCTTAAACGGCTGGGGTTGAGTACAGAACCTTCCCCTGGACCTTGATTTCTGCATCAACCAGGTACTTCTTGATTGCCGCGGTATTCATGGTGACTCCGGTGCCTGGCGCATCTGGAGCTTCAATCATGCCATCTGCACCAACTTCAATCCGATCCAGCGTGAGCTCCTGGCAGAGCAACTTCGGCTCCATTGGGTACTCAGTGATATTTGAATCCTTAAGACCAGCAAAAGGTTGCAGCGATGAAGAGAGCGCTGATTGGGAAGTGAAGGTGTGATTGACGTATTGCACACCCTTGGAAGTTGCATATTGCGCAACTCGATAGGCATTTCCAATTCCGCCAACATATCCAGTATCAATTTGGATGAAGCCAACTCCACCGTAATCAATTAATTGCTCTGCTTGGAATGCATTGTGTGCGCCTTCGCCACCAGCAAGTTTTACTTTTGGTGTTCTCTTTGCAAGCTCACCGTACTCAGCGAGCGCATAACCATCGAAAGGCTCCTCATACCAATACACATTTGCCTCGGCGAGCGCAGGTAATCGCTTCGCTGCTGCTTCGATGTCATCTTTAAAAACAGTTCCGGCATCAATCATGAGATAACCATCAGAGCCAATTCCTTCACGCGCAGCATGGATATGTGCAGCATCATCTTCAACTGTGGTCGTACCAAATGGACCCCAACCAAACTTGATTGCCTTGAATCCTTGGTTCCGCATATCAACAGCTTTTTGCTTCGTCTCAGCTGCAGTATCACCAAATAAAACGGATGCGTATGGAAGTTTTCGCTCGCTCTTCTTATAACCAAGAAGTTTCCAGATTGGCTCTTCTTTCGCTCGGCCCAAGCAATCCCAGAGTGCGATTTCAATTCCTGAAATCAATAGATCACTTTGCAATAAGCCATAGAAAGAGTTCTGCCGCACATTGCGATAGACCTGGCGAATATCCTCTGGTGAATCAAGGCGTTGCCCAAGAACAGAATCAATAACAGGGTGGCATCCGCTATGTGACATCGGAGTGATCCAACTGGTGATACCCACCATTGGTGAACAGACAGCCTCGCCCCAGCCAACATGGCCATTAGAGGTAACGCGACAGAGTAATGAATCCTGGCTTCCATCTCCGATATCTAGAACCTCGGGCATGCGAAGGTAGAAGAGATCTACGGAATCAATTTTCATTATGAGCGCCTTTCGTTCATCGCGGTTTGTTATTAGCTGAGTGTTACAGGTGCGCTGTGCTTTGGCGAGCGACCATCGCCTGAGGATACTCCACGAATTCTCCTGGACATCCATGGAATGAGGAAGGTGATGAACCATCGAAGGTCATCGAAGATTTTCGCCAGTAACGAACGGCGCGGGAGTGCAGGTAAATCACTGCGCCAATTCGGGTCATAGGGCCCACCGATTGTTTGCAGCACACCTTGCGCAACTCGATGATGACCGGCGGGATTGAGATGGAGTCGATCCTTATCAAGGAACCTTCTACTACCTATATCTGGATCAGCGGTGGCTTCGAGAACTATGGCACCAACCTCTTCTGCCATGTCCCGTACCACTGTATTAAACGCACTAAAGCGTTGATGCCAGAGATCTTGCATCTTTCCCGATTTTGCAACGCGTTCAATCGCAGTAAAGAGCATCAACTGACACCCTGTTGCGCTTAGTTTTCGGACCGCCTCTTGGTATTTGGGCAACACGTTCTTTGGATCGTAGCTCGGTCGCAACAAGTCATTTGCTCCAGCATGAAATGAGACAAGGGTCTGTGCTCCCTCAATCCACCTCAGGGCAACTGGAACTTGGTCCTCGATAACTTGCCCAACTAATTTCCCTCGTACTGCGAGATTAAGATAAGTAAATCCCGGACGTTGTGAAGCTAACGCCTCAGCCACGCGATCAGCCCAACCTCGGTACTGACCATCAACATCATAATCTTGCATTCCTTCGGTAAAGGAATCACCTAGCGCTATAAATCGTGTGTAGCTTGTCATATCAACTCACTCTTGTTACTCGTTACTTGTTACTTGTTACTAATTACTAACTACTTCTTTCTTTTCTCTGAAACCGAATATAAAGCTATCGCAGCCGCAACGCTCGCATTGAGTGACTCCATATCTGAAGACATAGGAATTGACACGACCAAATCGCAACTTTCGCGTACTAGGCGAGAGAGGCCTTTACCCTCTCCCCCAATGACAATCACCAACGGTTCATTAGCAACAGCCATCTCAGAGAGAAAGACGCTACCGCCAGCATCGAGACCAACAACGAAGTAACCATCGCTCTGTAAATCTTGAATAGTCGCTGTCATATTCTTGATTTGCACAACAGGTGTGCGCGCTGCTGCACCAGCAGATGACTTCCATGCGACTGCTGTCATTCCAGCGGCGCGCCGCTCTGGGATAACGATTGCGTTAGCGCCGAAGGCGCATGCGCTCCGAATTATCGCGCCGAGATTGCGCGGATCAGTTACGCCATCTAGCGCAACAAGTAACGGAACGCCTTGAATTTTGCTAATCACTTCGCTGAGTGGCCGGAATTTATAGGGCGCAACACGTAGAGCTACGCCTTGATGTGCTGGGTATGGGTCGAGCTCTTTTCGATTGATATCAATAACTTCGATTCGAGCTTCACGAGCTAATTCAACAATTTCCGTTATGCGCTCATCGATATCGACTCCACGAGCAACCATTACTCGCTTCACTGCGATTCCTGCTCGTAGCGCTTCTAAGACTGGGTTACGGCCAACAATGACATCGTCTTGAACTTCATTCTCACGTTGTTCACGGGGAGCATGTGCATCACGATCACTTCTCGGACGACGCGTTGAGCTCTTTGCTCTCGTTGCTGCGGCAGCTTTTCGCTTCGCTGCCGGATGATACGTGCGATCCTCAGCTTTAGGGGTCGGCCCTTTTCCAGCGAGTCTTCTCTTATTATTACCACCTGAACCAGGCTTCTTCTTTGCAACCATTACTTACTCCACCGCGGCCCTTCTGGGGTGTCCTCGATAGTAAGACCCAACGAGGTGATGGAATCTCGAATTCGATCAGCGCTGACAAAATCTTTACGCGCTCGCGCTGCTTCACGTTCGTCAAGGAGAGTCTTGACTAGTCCTGAGACTACATCGCTAAGACCCTCATCATCGCGCGACCAGGTCAAATCCCATGGATCGCAACCTAAGACCGCGAGTGCACCTCGGACTTCTGAGGCGCTGCGCTCCAATGACGCATTATCTTTCGCCGCAGCCGCGTTATTGCCTTCACGAACTAATTCGGAGATCACAGCTAGCGCAGCCGGCACTGCTAAATCATCATTCATCGCTTTAGCAAAACTCGAAGAAATCGCGCCTTGAGGAACTTTGCCCAATTGAGATGCGGTGCGTTTTAAGAAACTCTCTATCCGACGGAAATTGACCGCTGATTCATCAAGCGCCTCTGGTGAATACTCCAACATTGAGCGATAGTGCGCACTTCCTAGATACCAACGCAGTTCAATTCCTCGTACTCGCTTTAACAATTCATGAATGCGTAGCGTATTTCCAAGAGATTTGCTCATCTTTTCACCAGCAGTTGTTACCCACGCGTTATGTAACCAACGTTGAGCAAATGGATAACCTGCGCCATTGGATTGGGCAATCTCATTCTCATGATGCGGGAAAATCAAATCTAAGCCACCAGCATGAATATCAAACTTCTCACCAAGATATGCCTGCGCCATTGCTGAACATTCGATATGCCAGCCAGGACGACCATTTCCCCATGGTGTAGGCCATGAAGGTTCTCCTGGTTTAGCGCTCTTCCATAACGCAAAGTCCTGTGGATTTTTCTTTAGTGATTGGGTTGTTTCGTCACCATCAGGGCTTGATTGCAGATCATCAATCTTCTGTCCAGAGAGGGTGAGATACGAATCAAGAGAGCGGACATCAAGATATACATCACCATTTGAAACTGGATATGCCTTGCCCCGCTCAATTAATCGGACGATTAATTCGATCATCTGCGTGATATGCCCTGTTGCGCGCGGTTCATAAGTAGGTGGAAGGACATTTAACTCTGCATATGCTGCGGTAAAGACCCGCTCATATTTTTGCGCGAGCGCCCACCAAGGCATCTCTTCATGAATGGCGTTATGCAAAATTTTGTCATCGATATCTGTGACGTTGCGAATAAATGTGACCTCGTATCCACTTGCAATTAGCCAACGGCGCAAAATATCGAAGTTGATTCCGCTTCTAATGTGGCCAATGTGGGGCGGAGCCTGCACAGTTGCGCCGCAGAGGTAGATCCCAACTTTCCCTGGTTCAATAGGAGCAAATGGTGTTATCTCGCGCGTGAGGGTGTTATAGAGAGTAAGGCTCATATTCGCTCCACAATCAATGCGGTTGCAATTGCTGCAATTCCCTCACCGGCACCAGTAAAACCAAGTCCATCAGTTGTCGTAGCGCTGAGCGAAACTGGTGCGCCACCTAGAGCAGCAGATAGCGCTGCTTCCCCCTCGTCACGACGAGTGGCAATCTTTGGTCGATTTCCAATTACTTGCACGGCAACGTTTTCAATGAGAAAACCAGCGCTTGTAACTCGAGTAAATACTTCTCTCAAAAGCGATACACCGCTTGCGCCTGCCCATCTCGGATCTGAAGTTCCAAATACCGACCCCAAATCACCAAGGTGCGCCGCAGATAGCAGTGCATCACAGATTGCATGTGCGGCAACATCGCCATCCGAGTGTCCTTCGATTCCGAAATCATCTGGCCAAGTCAAACCTGCAAGATGCATAGGCTTGGTGCTGGAGAACTTATGCGCATCGAAACCAATTCCTGTTAGATGCTTCATCACTTACCCACCAACTCTTGTGCCCATGTTAGATCCTCAAGCGTAGTTATCTTACGAGCCAATGGACTTCCTGGAACGACCCGTACCGGCACGCCGAGTGCAGCGACAAGTGCTGCATCATCCGTGGCATCAGCACCAAGAGCATGTGCGGCAGTAATTTTGTCGAAAGTGAAGCCTTGCGGAGTTTGTACTGCACGAAGTGAATCGCGCTTTGGAGTTCGGATTACATACCCACGTTCATCCACTTCTTTTATTGTGTCGACTACATCAAGTGCTGGCACTACCGCATTCTCACCCGAGCTCAATTGAACAAGAATGCTTTCAGCAAGATCCGTGGGCGCAAAAGCTCGAGCAGCATCGTGAATCAATACATATTTGGTGGTGAGCGGGAGCGCCTTTAGCGCATTTGCCACGCTTTGGCTTCGAGTTGCGCCACCTGTTACTACAGTGACATGAGAGGAAATTTTGGTTTGCGCAAAAATTTCTCGAAAATTATCTTCATATCCAGCAGGCGCTGCGATGACAATATGTGCTGCAAGTGAAGAGAGATTTTGTGCAGCTCGTTCAATCAGGGTAAGCCCTCCAACTTCAACGAGAGCTTTTGGAATACCGACGCCAAGTCGTTCCCCACTTCCTGCCGCGGGGATCACTACTGCAGTTTCTGAATGGCTCATTTGATGAGCCAATTAGGAGGCGAGCACCTCGTCGAGAATGCCTTCTGCCTTAACTTCATCAGTCTTCTCGGCGAGCGCAAGTTCGCTAATCAAAATCTGTCGAGCTTTTGCCAACATTCGCTTCTCGCCAGCTGATAAACCACGATCGAGGTCGCGGCGATAGAGGTCACGAACAACTTCAGCAACTTTAATGACGTCGCCAGAAGCAAGCTTCTCAAGATTGGCTTTGTATCGACGAGACCAGTTAGTTGGCTCTTCGGTGTACGGCTGGCGCAGGACGCCAAAGACTCGGTCTAGTCCGGCGCTATCAACGACATCACGAACACCTACAAGATCTACGTTATCTGCCGGCACTCGAACAGTGAGATCACCTTGGGTGACCTTAAGTACGAGGTAGGTCTTTTCCTCACCCTTAATAATTCGCGTTTCAATTGCTTCGATTAACGCTGCACCGTGGTGGGGGTAAACGACTGTTTCGCCGACTTTAAATGACATAGTGAGCTTCATCCGCCTCTCGTGGGTGGCTGTACGAATGATTAGAGTCATATTCTACCAGCCAATTCCACGAGAAAAAATCGGCGTATTCTCGGTATATTTTCCCCAGAACAGCACAAGAATTCCAGTTGACAAATTCGCTTTTTTCACTTTTCCCGGGGAGAATTACCGCTATGCAAAGAAGGTTCAGTGCGCGTCTAACAATTCTCATCGCAATGTTGCTCTTGGTAACTGGTTGCGGAGCTGGCCCAAATGCGCCAACTCGACTTATCAAGCAAGTCACTGATGGGGTCGAGAAGAACGTTGGAGATATAAAACTCGTTCACATTCTTTTAGTGGCGCAAAATGATGGCAGCGCTGTTTTGGTAGGAACGATGATTAATAACGGCGCGGATGCTGAACGGCTTTCTGCTTTAACTGTTAACAATATTCCAGCGAGCATTACCCCGATTGCGCCTCTACTCGTGCCGAATACTCCGCTCATTTTTGCTGGCGAAACAGCAAATGCGCTAGCAGTAATCCCTAATTTGAATGTACAACCAGGAAAGAATGTCACCATGCAAGTGGCGTTTAATCGTTCGGGCTCAGAGACTCTTGAAGTTCTCGTGCGCGATCGCGCTGGTGAGTTCGCCAACGTGGGGCCAGATTTAATCCCCGCTAATTAGCGAATTTGTACCCAAGTCCGCGCACAGTAAGAATGCACTCAGGATTTGCTGGGTCTTGCTCGATTTTTGAACGTAATCTCTTAATGTGAACATCGAGCGTTTTGGTATCACCCACATAGTCACTGCCCCATACCCGATCAATTAATTGCGTTCTGGTAAGCACGCGCCCTGAATTACGCATGAGGAACTCAAGGAGTTCGAACTCCTTGAGCGGTAGCGCAACTTGAATGTTATTTACCGTAACTATGTGGCGTTCGATATCCATCCGCACTGGTCCCACCGTCAGTAAACCTGAAGATTGCTCTGGCTCTTGCTGTCTGCGCATTACCGCACGAATTCTGGCGATTAG
>JBEGVX010000128.1:0-3071 GCA_041178105.1 Actinomycetota bacterium | reverse complement strand
AGAGCCGATATGAAGGAGTAGCCCGCACAGAAAACGGTGGTGAACTCTCGATACCTAATTTAGAGCCTGGCTACCTGTACACAATTACTGTAATAAATGATGATGAGAAGTTTTCTCAAGTTTTCCAGCGCTCGGTTGCGCCTTCGAAAGTCACAAGAATCTCCGGGCTCTCACCATCCAAGGCAACCAATTACGCCTTCGTGGTGAAGTGGGAACCGCAATCTTTCGTCGAGTATTACAAGATTGAAATCACAGGCGAAGGCGATCAACCTCTCATCTATTACTCAAAAACCCCAGACTTCTACCTCTTTGATAAGCAAGCAAAGAACTATCTCTTCGCAATCTCTGCGCAAGGCGAAGGGGGAGATTTCTCTGAGCCAGTGAAATTCCGCGCAGGGCTCACCGCGCCACGAAATATCTTGTCTAAACTTCCGACTAATCCAGCAACCAATCGTTTAACAACCACAACTTCCAACCAACTTAAATCGATCGCTAATCGCTTAACTGCGCAGACTGTGGTTACGGTGACCACCTATTACGACCCCAAGGTGAAGGGCGCCAAGAAGTTGGCAACCACTCGAATCGCTCGTGCGGCGGCAACCTTGAAGGTCACCAAATCAACGCTTGAGGTGCGCACCCAAGTTCGAACGGCAACGAGCGCCAAAACTCTCGCGCAAATTACGCTCTCCACCAAAGCACCTGCGAGAAAACTCACCCTTACAAACGCCTAATTACTCTTATCCTCAACTAGACTTCGGCCATGAGCGAAAAACCCAAAATATTTGTTAAACCAAATGGATCAATCCGAGTAACCGGTGATGTTGATTTCGTTGATAGCGAGGGAAATGTCATCAAGAGCGAGTCATCATTTTCACTCTGCCGATGTGGCCACTCCAACAATAAACCGTTCTGTGACGGCGCTCATCGTGAAGCAGGCTTTGAAGCCCCTGGAATGTAGCGTTTAGAGATTAACGCTCAGCAGGGGAGTCCACGAGGCGGTCGGTTTGATCTTCAATCTCGACTGCAACTCGCTTGAGTGAGACGGCGTATTCCTTCGAGTGATGGCCGCAGAAGAGCAATTCACCTGTTGCCAATTTGACTCGAACATAAGCCTGGGCGCCGCAACGATCGCATCGATCTGATGCGCTCAATGGGCTTTGCGTTAGCGTGCTGATACCTGCCATAGCCTTTTCCTGCCCCTCTCTTGTCCTGCTAGTAGAACATATAACCATGCCTGACTTATTCCCCGCGTGATATTTGATAACAAAACTCTGCGAATTTCCCGCGAACGTTCTGACTGTTACTTCGCCCACCTCGCCAATAGCCGTTGATATGCCCGTTAAAAGCAACCGCCCCCAGTACCCTTGACCATCATGAGCCCAACCACCGACAAGAGCGCCGCAATCAAAAAGGGCGCCAAGAGGGGCGCTAAAGGCGCAGCTGGAGAGGGCGGGGAGTACACAGCCAAGAACCTAGCGGTCTTGGAGGGGCTCGATGCTGTCCGCAAGCGTCCAGGTATGTATATCGGCTCTACCGACTCCAGAGGCCTTATGCACTGCCTCTGGGAGATCATCGACAACTCTGTCGACGAGGCGCTCGCCGGCCATTGCCACAACGTTGAGGTCACTCTGGGGGCTGACGGGTCGGTCGAAGTGAAAGATGATGGTCGCGGCATCCCAGTAGATATCGAAGCAAAGAGCGGATTAACTGGAGTGGAGTTGGTGATGACCAAACTCCATGCCGGTGGAAAATTTGGTGGCGGCTCTTATGCAGCCTCTGGTGGTCTCCATGGCGTTGGCGCATCAGTAGTGAATGCACTTTCGATTCGGATGGATGTAGCGGTCGCCCGCGATGGCGCGCTTCACACAATCTCTTTTCAACGGGGCACGCCTGGAACTTTCGATAAGGCAACTCCCGATTCAAAATTCACCAAGGGAAGTGGAAATAAAAATCTTAAAAAGGGTGGCAAGGTTGGGAAGAAGGCAAGCGGTACGACCATCAAGTACTGGTCAGATCCACAAATCTTCTTACGCGAGGCTGATTACGACATCGATGAGATTCACGCGCGCGCTCGCCAAACGGCCTTTCTCGTACCAGGAATTACTATCACCGTTAATGACAATCGAACGTTGGTGGCAACTAGCGAAAAATTCCATTTCACCGGGGGAATATCCGAGTACTGCACCTTCCTCCAACCAGATACGCCGATCTGCGATGTCATTCGCCTAAAAGGTAGCGGCCACTATCAAGAGACTGTTCCCGTTTTAGACGATAAAGGCCACTTACTCCCCACAGATGTAGAGCGCGATATGGAAGTAGATATCGCTTTACGTTGGGGCGAAGGGTATGACTCAACGCTCCGCTCCTTTGTAAATATTATTTCCACTTCAAAGGGTGGAACACATGTCACTGGGTTTGAGCGCGGCATCACCAAAGTGGTCAGTGACACTCTTAAATCATCGCGAATTACAAAAGCAAGCGATCCCGACATCATAAAAGACGATGTTATGGAAGGGCTCACCGCGGTTGTCACGGTGCGGATGTCTGAACCACAATTTGAAGGACAGACTAAAGAAATTCTTGGCACTGCGGCGGTTACTAAAATCGTCCAAAACGTCGTCAACACCGAGCTCACCAAATACTTCAATTCACGTGGATCGAAGGTGCAATCTCGTCTAGTCCTCGAGAAAATTGCTGGAGCAGCAAAGACGCGAGTTTCGGTTCGCGCCCATAAAGATATTCAGAGGCGAAAAAATGCGCTGGAATCTTCATCGCTACCAGCAAAACTCTCGGATTGTCGCTCAGATGATGTGGAACATACCGAGCTCTTTATCGTTGAAGGTGACTCTGCTCTTGGCACAGCAAAATCTGCGCGAAATTCTGAGTATCAAGCGCTCCTGCCGATACGTGGCAAGATTCTCAATGTTCAAAAGGCATCTTTGTCGGCGATGCTCGATAACTCTGAGTGCGCTTCAATCATTCAAGTCATCGGCGCTGGATCTGGCCGTTCATTTAATCTCGAAGAGGCGCGCTATGGCCGAATTATTCTGATGTCCGACGCCGATGTTGAT
>JBEGVX010000127.1:0-3356 GCA_041178105.1 Actinomycetota bacterium | reverse complement strand
TTTGGGCCCTAGCCATCAAGTACCGAGATGATTACTCAAAAGCAAAAGTGCCGATGTTGCCCGTCGTTGCTGCGGCAAATGTTGTTACGCGTCAAATGTTTGCGCATTCGATTGGAATGATTGCAGCCTCTCTGATTTTAGGAGCGTTGGCGGCCCTACCAATTTGGTATTACTTTGTAGCAGGAGGGCTTGGTGCCTACTTCTTGTTAATTGTTCGTAAATTAAAAAGCGGTAGTGAAGAGGAAAAAAGTCGGATAGCTGAGCAGATTTTTCATGGCTCGATTTCTTACCTGAGCGTTCTTTCTCTGGTTATTGTGTTTGCCGTGCTTCTTTAGTTCGAACCCAAGTGATGATTCCAATTACGCCAACGAGCAAGAGGAAAATTCCCTGCATTCTGAACATACTTAAGAATGTTTGAGCAACAATCGGTGCGGCCGAATTGACTAATGGATCAGTAGCCGAAGCTGTAGCAGATTTTACGCTTGCCGTTGCACCAAAATAGATAATTACCAAAATTGCGCCCATGGCTCCAAATGTCCAGCCCGTTAAACCAACAAAAGAATTTTTACTTCTCGCATACTTGGCTAGTCCACCTAGGGATAGGAGAAGTAATATAAAAAGTAGAGAGACAGCTATCGCCAATCCAGATTTTATAGGCGCAAGATTTGGTGAACTGCCGGAGTCATCAAGTGTGATCGGCTCCATGGCGCTGATTTCGACATCATCAATGTTGAAAGTTGGATCCACTGAAGCCATTGATTTCAAGACTGGACCAACGAGAGCATTAACGTCGATCGAGGCGCTTTCGCTCTCTCCCGTGTAGAAACTGTAGACCTGATTAATAATTCTCTTGGTTTCAGAACTTATTTCAGGGCTTGCCAGCGCGTCAGAGACTACGGCCACCAATTGCTCTCGTTGCGTAGCGAGCAAAGCTTTTACTTCATCATCTGCATCACTTGTAAATTGATCGATTAGTTTCTCTGCAACTCCAGCGCGAACTTCCGTATTAGCAATCAACGTAGTCGCCACACCTTCAGCACCAGAGCTTCGTCCCACTGCCCACCAACTCCCAAAAGTTAGGGTGAAGAGAAAGAGAAAAATTATGGTTGTCACTGTGAAGAGGCGACTTAGACCAATACGGCCGCTGTAAAAAGTTGTCATGGTGGCAAGAGTAGAAGGGTAGGAGCGTTAGGGATAGCCATGAACCAGCTCGAATCTGTACTCGAGTTCGACCCTTCGTCCATTAGGCTGTACCCATGTCCAAAGTGCTCGCCTCGCTCCCCGTGGGAGAGCGAGTCGGAATCGCCTTCTCAGGCGGCTTGGATACCTCCGTTGCCGTGGCGTGGATGCGAGCAAAGGGCGCTGTTCCATGTACCTACACCGCCGACCTTGGCCAATATGACGAGCCAAATATTGAAACGGTACCGGGGCGTGCGCGTGAGTATGGCGCCGAAATTGCGCGACTGGTCGATTGCAAGAGCTCGCTTGTCGAAGAGGGGCTCGCTGCGATTGCGTGTGGAGCGTTCCATATTCGATCTGGCGGCAAACAGTATTTCAACACCACACCACTTGGCCGTGCAGTGACCGGAACCCTGCTCGTACGCGCGATGCTCGATGACAAAGTTTCCATTTGGGGCGACGGTTCGACCTATAAAGGTAACGACATCGAAAGATTTTATCGTTATGGCTTACTAGCAAATCCACAACTGCAGATTTATAAACCATGGCTCGACCAGGATTTTGTTACAGAACTTGGTGGTCGCAAAGAAATGTCTGAGTGGTTGCTTGCTCACAAGTTGCCATATCGAGATAGCGTGGAGAAAGCCTATTCCACGGATGCCAACATTCTCGGTGCAACCCATGAAGCTAAGCAGTTAGAGAATTTGGATACCTCTGTCGAAATCGTGCAACCAATCATGGGCGTTCGATTTTGGGATTCTTCTGTAAAAATTGAGAGCGAAGATGTGCGCGTCGATTTCTATCAGGGACGACCTGTTGCAATCAACGGAAAGAAATTCGATTCTTCAGTTGATCTAATGCGTGAGGCGAATGCTATTGGTGGGCGACATGGGTTAGGCATGAGCGATCAAATTGAAAATAGAATTATTGAGGCAAAGAGTCGCGGGATTTACGAAGCCCCAGGAATGGCGCTCTTCTTTATCGTGTACGAACGCCTACTTTCAGCAATTCATAACGAAGACACCATTGCTAATTACCATGCCGAAGGTCGTCGCCTAGGTCGTTTGCTCTACGAAGGTCGTTGGTTGGATCCACAAGCGCTAATGCTCCGTGAATCGTTGCAACGTTGGGTTGCCAGCGCTGTTACCGGTTCTGTGACTCTTCGTCTGCGTAGAGGAGATGACTTCTCAATCATCGACACTAGCGGTCCACATTTAAGTTATCACCCAGAGAAACTTTCCATGGAGCGAACCGAGAGCGCAGCTTTTGGTCCTCAAGATCGAATCGGTCAATTGACGATGCGCAACTTAGATATTGCCGATACTCGGGCGAAACTTGAACTTTATGCAGATCAGGGGCAGCTGGGATCCGGTGACTTTAAATTAGTTGCGCAGATAGAATCAAAAGGAGAAGAAAAATAGACAGGCCACTTCATCCAAGAGGTCTAAGTCATTCGAAGAGGTAACCAAGGAGAGAAATGTCGCTTTTCGGAGATCAATTAGAGCAAGTTAAATCACGTGAAGGCTTTATAGCTGCCCTTGATCAAAGTGGTGGAAGTACACCTAAGGCGCTCAAGTTATATGGAATTGAAGAGGGCCAATACAGCGGCGAACAAGAGATGTTCGACCTTGTTCATGCGATGCGGACTCGAATAATCAAAAGCCCAGTTTTCACAAGCGAGCGAATACTTGGAGTCATCCTTTTTGAAATGACAATGGATCGCCAAATTGATGGCATGGGGAGCGCTGAGTTTCTCTGGCAGAAGAAGGGCATCGTTCCTTTTCTTAAAGTGGATAATGGACTTGCTGAAGAGGTAGATGGCGTCCAAATAATGAAGCCGATCCCACAACTGTCTGCCCGAATTGCAAGCGCTGTATCTCATGGAGTTTTCGGCACAAAGATGCGCTCTGTCATTAAGTTGGCAAATCCCAAAGGTATCGATGCGGTTGTCTCTCAGCAGTTTGAGATTGGGAGAGAAATTCTTGCTGGCGGTTTGATGCCGATTATTGAACCTGAGGTAGATATCAAGAGCGCTGAAAAGGCTAAATGTGAAGAGTTACTTCGAGCATCCATAATTCGCGAGCTTGATAAATTAAGTGGGAATCAACAAGTAATGTTAAAGCTCACACTTCCAAGCGAGGCAAATTTCTATAAAACATTAGTTGACCATCCGCGGG
>JBEGVX010000126.1:0-4294 GCA_041178105.1 Actinomycetota bacterium | reverse complement strand
ACGCTTTTCACTCGACCAACGATTTCATGGCCGGGCACCATGGGAAAGAGAGCTTGGCCCCACTCTTCGCGACCTTGATGGATATCAGAGTGGCATATTCCGGCATGACTGATGGATATCTCAACATCCCCAGCGCGCAATTGCCTACGTTCAAAGTTGAATGGAACAAGCTGCTCTTTTGGCGATAAAACTGCAAACCCTCGGGCACTTGTCATGGCTTCTCCGTTTGATTAGTAGTTATTCTGAGGTTCTTATCTCAAGGTGGAGTTTATCGCTTAACATTCGTGAGAGCATCCTCTCTGTGATTTCTACATCAAGCGTTGAATTACGAGCCGGAGCACGGTTATTGCTTGCCGAGGTATCGATTCGCATCAACCACGGTGATCGAATCGGATTGGTAGGTCGTAACGGAGCGGGCAAATCAACTTTTGCCAAAGTTCTCGCAGGCGAAACGCTGCCAGCTGGAGGGCAGGTACTGAGAACTGGAACAATTGGCTATCTCCCGCAAGATCCACGAACAGGAGATGAAGAGAGCACTGTCCTCAACCGCATTCTCTCAGTGCGTGGCTTAGACACAATCGCAGAAAGAATGCGCGGACTTGAAGAGAAGATGGGCTCAAGTAGCGGAGATGAGCTCGAAAAAATTTTAGAGCGATACTCTCGAGCTGAAGAGGAATTTCAGAGCGCAGGGGGATACAGCGCCACATCTGATGCTGAAGCTATTGCCACGAATTTAGGACTACCAGAGAAAATATTCACGCAACGGTTAACAGAGCTTTCCGGAGGTCAACGCCGTAGAGTTGAACTTGCAAGAATTCTCTTTAGCAATGCGCAAACGCTGCTATTAGATGAACCAACCAACCATCTGGATGCCGATTCAATAATCTGGCTAAGAGATTTCTTAAGCAAATACTCGGGCGGGTTAGTCATCATTAGTCACGATGTGAAATTAATCGAAACAGTTGTGAACCGTATTTTCTATCTAGATGCAAATCGCAATGTTATCGATGTTTACAACATGGGTTGGCGAAATTATCTTTTAGCAAGAGAGCAAGATGAGCATCGGCGGAAAAAGGAACGTGCGATAGCCGAGAAACGCGCTGAGATACTTCAGAAGCAAGGTGAAAAAATGCGTGCAAAGGCAAGTAAAGCTAAAGCCGCACAGAGTATGTTCAAGCGAGCCGAGAAAATTATGTCAGCAACCGAAGCTGAACGGGTAAAGGATAAGGTTGCGAAATTAAGATTCCCTTCTCCAGCACCGTGCGGTAAAACGCCGCTCACCGCCGCAGAATTGAGTAAGTCCTATGGATCTACAGAAGTGTTCACAGATGTTGATTTAGCTATCGATAAAGGTTCACGTGTGGTGATTCTTGGTCTCAATGGTGCGGGTAAAACGACTTTACTTCGGATGCTCGCGGGGGAGTTAGAGCCGGATACCGGAGCGGTTGCGCCTGGTCATGGTTTGCGGTTGGGCTACTACGCGCAAGAACATGAGTCACTGAATTATGAGGAAACCGTGCTGGCTAACATGCTCAAAGCCAGGGTTGATATCAGCGAGGGTGAGGCTCGCAATGTTCTAGGTACCTTTCTTTTCAGCGGAGATGATGTTTTTAAACCGGTTAGAGTCTTAAGCGGCGGAGAGCGGACCAGGCTTGCGTTAGCGCAACTTGTCGTTAGCGCCGCAAATGTACTTCTCCTAGATGAACCAACAAACAACTTAGATCCAGCATCGCGAGAAGAGATACTTGGTGCACTTCGGGAATACCAAGGTGCGATAGTTCTAGTAACACACGACGAAGGGGCAGTTAGCGCCCTTGCACCCGAGCGAGTGCTGCTTCTTCCAGATGGAGATGAGGATCTTTGGCGCGATGATTATTACGACCTGATTACTTTGGAATAATGATTTGATTAGAGTGTGAAAAGCGCACGTATCGAATGGTTTGGGAACGTCTCTGCCACTTTTTCTCTACCTTTGAGGAGGGCGATTTCTGCGACTACCGCGCTGCCTAAACACTGGGCGTTTGTCATACCAAGAAGCTCAATTGCTGCCCGGAGAGTTCCACCCGTAGCGAGTACATCATCAACAATCAAAACTTTATCTGTCGAACTCAGAGCATCCTGATGAATCTCAATAGCATCCGATCCATACTCCAGCTGATACGAGACTGAATATTTTGCGCGCGGTAATTTGTTAGGTTTACGGAGTAAAATGCAACCACGTTCCAATCGGGCAGCAATTGCCGAAGCGAAGATGAAACCTCGGGCTTCGAGCCCAGCAAAATGTGTGGCATTAGGCGCATACTCCCCTAGGGCATCAACTACCGCGCGAAGTGCCGGTCCATCAGCAATCATTGGAGTTAAATCTCGAAAGAGGATTCCAGGCGAGGGATAATCTGGAACATCACGAATCAGCGAGCGAGCGCGAGTTAATTCGACGCTCTGATATGCACCAGTTGAACTCATTGCTTCACTCATCCAGATTCTTTATATCTGTATATCTCTGCCAGATTATGCGCCATGTTGCTAGCGAGAAGAGTACGCCCCATAAACCAAAGGCACGTGCAACCACTCCTATTTCACTCAACAACAAGATTAAGCCAAAGATCGCACTTACCAACGAGAGTGGAATTGCCAGAATCGTCACCCAGCGATTCTTGGACATTCGCACAGTTGCAAAGAGAATCGGTGCAATAAGTAATGGGAAACTCATGATTATCGAAACAGTGCGGGCTAAGTCTTCCATGGATCAAGCCCTATCTTTCCCGAATAAGTGCGAGACTCTAGAAGTTCGTGTGCATTCTGCGCCCTGTCTAACGGAAAAACTTTCGTTGCCGGATATCGTAATTTTCCGCCCTCTGTTAATTTGATTAGTTCAGAGAGTCGACGCAATCTTTCCGGCGCGGTAGCCGAATATGTTGCCAAGGTTGGGCGGCGGATCCCGAGAGATTTGGCATTCAAGCGCATTAAATCAAAAGGCGGTACTGGTCCACTTGCTCCACCATAGAGAATGTACATGCCAGCAGGTGCAAGCGCTTCCAAACATTCATCGAAATAATCCTTGCCCACTGAATCAAAAACAACTTCGACTCCAGCGCCATTAGTAGCTTGGCGGGTGAGTACTTTGATTTGTTTGTAAGTTCCCACTAGATCTGCGCCATGCCCTTTTGCAATGTCAGCCCGCTCGGGAGTTGAGGCGAGTGCAATCACGTGAGCGCCTCGATTCTTCAATAATTGAGTAAGGATTAATCCAACTCCACCAGCGGCTGCTGTAACTAACGCCCACTCACCTTCTTTTACAGCGTAAGCGGAGTCAACTAAATAATGTGCAGTCATTCCCTGGCAGAGGAGCGGCAGAATTTCTTCATTAGTGAGCGAGCTCTCTGGCAGCCCGGTGAGTTGAGTTTCTGGAATGTTGATGTATTGAGCGTATGAACCCAAGGCGCTTAGCCAGAAAACCGCTCTTCCATCTGAAAGTTCTCCAATTCCTTCAATTCCGATACCACTGCCAAGAGGCTCAGGCATGGGGATTGGGTATTGACCGCGACGATGGTAGACATCAATGAAGTTCACTCCAGCAAGAGAAACTTTCACCTGAACCTGATCGCGTTCTGGCTCTGCAATCTCTACCTCTGTGAATTTGAGAACATCTGCAGCCCCTGGCGCGAAGACTCGAATCGATTGCATATGCGAAATCTACTCACCCAAAGGGGGCGGTGACTGTAAAGCGAGTGTCCGAACGGGGACTTGAACCCCGAAGCCCTTTCGGGCACTAGCACCTCAAGCTAGCGCGTCTGCCAATTCCGCCACCCGGACGAGGTGATCTTCTCGAGAGGAGCCTGAGAAGAACGCGTAGCCACCTAGCCTACCAACGCACTGGGTGACCAACAAACCGCAGCAAATGCTTGAAAATCGGAGTAAATACCGGTGAACTGTAGGAAGATATCAGTATGCGCGAGACTAATTACCAAGATTTGGGAGTAGAAGCTGTTCGCCTCTGCCAAGAGCTCATTCGTATTCCGAGCGTCAATCATGGAGGAGGTAAGGGCGATGAATCTGCAGTTGCAGAGTATGTTGCCAATTACCTAAGGGAATGCGGTCTTGAACCAACTTTTTATAAGGCGACGCCAACGCGGGTAAGCGTAGTTGCTCGGATTAAAGGCAGAGATAATTCGCGTCCAGGATTAGTGCTACACGGCCACTTAGACACTGTTCCTGCAGATGGCAAAGATTGGGATGTCGATCCTTGGTCAGGTGAAATCCGCGATGGCGAAATTTGGGGCCGGGGCGCTGTGGA
>JBEGVX010000125.1:0-4465 GCA_041178105.1 Actinomycetota bacterium | reverse complement strand
CTCTTGGGACCTTCGCTATCTGCTGGATAGGCGAGCGCGTTATTGGTGCCCATCGAGAAAGGGCCGGCAGGAATCTGGACCATACCGGTCAGGCTTGTCGGTAACGAGCCGGATGGCGCTTCAGGGCGCGCACTAGCCACGGTCAAGGTTGCAACCGCTGGACTGCAGCACCCGCTTGCCATGAGCCCCCTTAAATAATCACGCTTAACTAAACTTAGACCCCGTTATGGGGCTTAAACAAGAGTCCTAGGAGAACTTCTTTTTATATAGTTAAGTGACTATACAAAAACTATTCTGCCTCAGGGTCTATGTCAAGGCTCTTTGGCGCGCTACTATTTCGGCGAGTCGAGCAATTGGCTCCCAAGGAAAACTAGGTCCATAGATGCAGGTAGCGAAATTACGCTCGGTTAACCTCGAAAATGGGGAGATCCTCGAGCAATCTGGCCTTCGCCGCCACAACCTGGGAATTATCTTCAGGGCCATTCGAGATTCGGGGCCGATCTCCCGAGCTCAGTTAGCTCAGATCACCGGCATGACCAAACCGGGCGTTACAAATATTGTCGACGAGCTTCTCGAGCGCGGTTTACTCAACCAGGGCGCCGAGGAGTCGAGAAAAAATAGAGGGCGCCCAGGGGTTTTACTGACAATCAATGCGCAGGCCACCTCCATCATCGTCATTGAGCTGCGCGCCTTCCATACAGCAGTAGTTGCCTTTGATCTTCTGGGTCAAGAGTTCTACCGAGAGCGCTCTACCACTGTTTATAACCTCACCCCCGAGGAGCGCATTACAGAAGTGCAACCGATGCTGGAGCGATCAATTCAATCTGCATCACGTCAGGCGGCTCGAATTGCCAAAATTATTGTGGTGGTACCTGGAATCGTTGACGCAGAAACAAAAATTACCTCTTCTTCTCTCAACTGGGAAAAACTTGAGCTGCTGCAGCACATAAAAAACGTAGTTCCTACAAGTGTTCCAGTCGAGGTAAATACCGTAGCAAAGCTAGCCGCCCTAGCCGAATACAGATATATCGTGCGAGCCAATAAGACATCGAAACAGTTGCTCCACCTCGAACTCGGCATAACTCCCGGAGTTGGAATTGTGCAAAATGGTGAACTGCAATTAGGCGCCAACTTATCTATCGGAAACATCACGCATATCTCAATCAATCAGCACGGAAGACTTTGTCGTTGTGGAAAGATCGGATGTATCGAAACTGAAATTGGCTTCAAGGTGCTGATTGAAAACACCTGTTCCGACTTGGTAAAGGACTGGGGCAAAGATAGCGAGTACTACCTCAGCGAAATCATCAAAAGAGCTGAGAATGGCGATCAAGAAGTAGCGAAGGGAATTGATCTCATTGCTGAATCCATCGCAACGACTCTTTCGCTTTTGATACCTGTGTTAGACCCAGATCGAGTGATTTTAGGCGGCTATGCAGTGCGCATCTCCGAGTTGCTGATACCAAGGCTTAAATATCACCTAGAGAGAAAAAACAAGAATATGAGCACCTTTACCCTTGATACATCTCCTCTTGATACTGATGCTGCACTTTTCGGAGGATGCATCTTGGCCCAAGAGGAGCTGTTTAACGCTCCTCATTCAATTTCATAACTTTGAACTAATTAATCGCTTCCCAGTCAGAGCGTGATGAAAAAGGGCTTTCATAGGTTGGCTTGTTTACATACCTCGAATAGGTAAAGTCAAAGGTTGCTCCAGCTCCAGGTGCAAGATCCATGGTCAACCACTTGTCATTTATCTCTAGCGTTTCTATCTGACCGTCTTCGGTAGAAATCTTCACGGCGTTAAATCTATTCTCACCAAAATTGCCCGCTTGAATTGTGACCGTGCGAGGCTCGGTGATATTCAGGTTAACTATCACCACGGTCATTTCATCTGCTGTGACTTTTTCAACCATTGCTGCAACGCTATCTGGAAGTCCAGCTCGCTTCTTCTCTCCATCAAAGTAGCGAACTTTGGCAAATTGCAGTCCGCCATGAGAAATATGCATCGGTGAACCGCTGAGCATTTGAGATAAGCCCTCAAAATAGATTGGATTGAACTCTTGCCAGGCATGGATGCTGTATCCCGGGATACGCAGATCCAAACCAACTTCTACATCAGCAGTTGCTGGGTCATACGAGTTCCAATTGCGTGGATCTCCTGTATTTGATCGCATCTTATGTAGTTGTGAATCAATGAGCTCAAGGTTTGCTTGCAGGATTTTTGTTGGGTAATCAGGGAATTTACCTTGGATAAATTCAAACCATGAGAGTGTATTGCCGATGTAATGCTTTGTATTGCGCCCTGATTTCTTATCTCTGCCTGACACGCGTGGAACCACTATCTGATTGCGGTCACTCTCGTGAGGCAAGGCGTTTATTCGATCAAGGTCTTCTGGCGCCATAGAAGCAGTCCAGAGATAGATCATGTGGCGCACTGATGGTTGGCGATAATCTGCCCAACCGCTATCAAGGCGGCGATGAGGAACAGTGGTTGTGCCGCTCTCTTCTTTTCGCAAGGACCAGATTAAATCGAATTGCGATCTTGGTAGTTCTAGATATTTAGTATCGCCTGTAAGCAAAAGCGCATTCATCGCAGCATTTGTTAACGGTTCAATAATTGTCATAAAGCCATGGGGCCAGCGCCAGCCGTAATAGCCGCCCCACCACTTGCCTTCGTTAAATTCGCCAATCTGCCCTGAGGTCCCGATGTTGTCGGGGATGATTCCATTGTTCTGCTCGCACCTATCCATCCATGCGCTGATGTATTCGAGAGCTGTCTGCTTAATAGATTCATCGTGTGAGTACATATATGAATGGGTCAAGAGAGAGGTTGAATTGAGATTGAGTGGCACATCTCCACGGTTCATCCGTTGATTCATTTTCTCAATCAAATCAGCGTAGATTTCAGGATCAGACCACTGGCAGCGCATGGATGAAAAGTCAGTCTTTATGACATCTTCATACGGGGCGGGATAGTCATCAAGAACTGTGCGATGTGTTGACCAATCTTCTTCGGTGACAACTTGACGAGGACCTTTGCTGCCCGTCAGCGGCGAGCGCATCAATTTAAGTGCGGGGTCGTAGTTCTGCGCTTCGTTATCTTCACCTGTATACAGACGGGCAAAGCGATCTGCTCTTTTGCGATCAATAAGAGATTCGGGTTTTGTCAGACCTAAGAAATAATGAAAAAGATAACCTTCACCGTGATGCATCCAGTCGTAATAGCCATCGAACTCTCGGTAAATCTGACCGTACTTGGTCCACTGAACAGTGATGGACTCCCACATTTTCTTAGCTAACTCGTAAACTTCCTCGCTGCCACCAATACTGTAGAAAAGCGCGAGATACATAAAGCCTTCATAGGGATCATCTGAGCCATCCATCCCTGGCCATTCGTCATGCCAAATGAGCGAGCCATCAGGTCGGGTGTATCGCGCGACAAACTCAGGGGCTGCAGCGTTGAGTTTGTCGATGATTTCACGCTCGAGCCGCGCCCATTCTGGAGCTGCTACCTTTGAATCAATAGCAATCCGTGGATGGGTCTCGGAGTTCATTCCAAAAGAGTATCTCAGCGCTCTTGGATTTCGGCATTTGTTGTCGGTGGTGGGTTCTAGGCTCGCTACATGAGTGAATCACCTGCCAATAAGTTCATTGCCCTACTTGTCATTGTTGCTACTCCATTTGCAATGGGGGCATTCTTTTTGGCGTGGTCACCGGCGCAGCAGTATTCACTCACTGACCCACGTGGCGATGGCTACGTGCAGCCTCGAGATATAGAGAAGATAGTTGATAACACGCAACGTTCAACAGTGACTGTTCTCTGCGATATTCCAAAGAATGGAAATATTGGCTCAGCTTGGGCGGTGACTCTCGAAGAAAAAGCCTATGCACAGTATGACAAGGTCTTTATTACAAACCATCATGTGATTGAAAATTGCATCGGCCAAGAGAAGTATTTAACCATCGCTCGCCTTTACGATGATCCGGTAGCTGCCAAGATTGTCTTATTTGATAAGAAGAATGATTTGGCTGTCTTGAGTGCAGATCTACGGATTCCAACCCTAAAACTCTCTGACAATGTGCCATACCCAGGCTATTGGACAATGGTTGTGGGAAGCGCTGATTTTTATGAAGGATCTGTTGCCTTTGGATCAGTATTAAATATGAATCAGACTGAAGTCCTCACTACTGCAAATGCTTCGCGAGGAAACAGTGGTGGCCCAGTAGTTGATAATGAGGGGCGAGTAATTGGCACTCTTACAAATGGCTACGACGATGAGCAGTACAACGTCGCTAAATCAATCGATGCGATGTGTGCCAAGATTATTAAGTGCGAAGGCAAGTACTACTGGGAATAAGACCGGGCTTAACCAGAGCTAGAGACGTACTGCTTCAGCGCTTGATTCTCGACAGAGATCTCGTTGAGGTAGTGCTTAACAACATCTCCAATTGAAATCACGGA
>JBEGVX010000124.1:0-5649 GCA_041178105.1 Actinomycetota bacterium | reverse complement strand
AATCCGGTTGACTATTGATCGGGATTTGCAGTGGGCAGCAGAAGATGCAATTACAGCTTTAGCGAAAGAGACGAAAGCCAGCTCGGTCAGTGCGGTGATTATTGATCCGGCGACAGGTGAGATTTTGGCCCTTGCAACTGCCCCCGGCTTTGATCCAAATAACTTCTCTCAAACAAAAGCGTCACTACTGAAAATTCCATCTGTTCAAGATATTTACGAACCAGGCTCTACGGGCAAAGTTATGACTATGGCTGCCGCCCTTGAAGAGAAGGTTGTCACGCCAACTACTGTTTTTAAGACGCCCGATAAAATAAGAAGAGCGGGTAAGACTTTCAATGATCATGACAAGCACTCAGTATGGAAACTTACCGCTACGGGAATTCTTGCAAAATCTAGCAACGTCGGAACAATCAAAATCAGTGAGCGGATGAGCGAAAACACTCTTTATTCATATTTAAGAAAATTTGGAATAGGTGAACGTGTGAGATTGGGCTTACCCGCCGAGCCTGCGGGAATTTTGAATCCAGTGGAGAAGTGGTCAGGGTCAACTTTCCCAACTGTCTCTTTTGGACAAAGTTATTCAGTAACTACCATCCAAGCCACAAGCGTATTTGCAACAATTGCGAATGCTGGGTTGCGAGTGACGCCAACGCTAGTTGCAGGCACGAGTGACTCGTCAGGACATTACACAGCAGCACCACGTCCTGAATCTCAACGAGTAATTTCTCAAGACGTAGCCCGACAATTGAGTGCGATGATGGAAAGCGTTGTGCAGGAAGGTGGCACAGCGGTGCGCGCCGCAATTCCAGGTTACCGCGTCGCAGGAAAGACCGGAACGGCGCAGCGATACGATGGCAGCTGTGGATGTTATCGCGGTTACACCGCATCATTTATCGGATTTGCTCCCGCGGATAAACCGCGATTTGTTATGAGTGTGACGGTACAAAATCCAGTGGGTATCCATTGGGGCGGCTACCTCGGTGGACCGGTATTTAAATCAGTGATCTCTTACGCGCTCAAGAGTTATCGCGTACCACCTACTGGAGTAGAACTGAGTCCTTATCCATTGGACAAAAAGGGACTTGATAAATTAAATAAAGAGACAAAAGTCGCAACAGCTTCAGCGAAAAGGTAGCCATGCGAGAATTACTTCAGTACGAGTACTCACGAACACTTAATCAAATTGCTGATTTTCTTGAGATTGCTCATGGTTCGAATAATAAAGTTGTAACCGGAATAACTCTAAATTCTCAGAAAATAGAGAGCGGTAATCTCTTCATTGCGCTCCAAGGTGCTAAAACTCATGGAATTAAATTTCTGGAGGATGTTGTTGCCGCCGGGGCTGCTGGAATTCTTACAGATGAACTTGGTTTCGAAATAGTTCGTGAGCAGATTGATAAGCGCACTGATTCACCAGTTATCCTCACATCGAAAAACCTTCGCGGCGCTCTTGGCCCGCTCTCGTCATGGTTCTATGGCGCACCATCGCACGACCTGCGTCTCTATGGGATCACCGGAACCAATGGAAAGACAACTGTTTCGTATCTTTTAGATCACATTTGGCGCGAGAACAAGCGCACATCCGGATTGATGGGAACGGTCGAGGTAAAAGTCGGCGATGAACATTTTCCCAGTGTTCGCACAACGCTCGAGGCGCCTGATTTGCAAGCGCTCTTGGCAACCTTCAGTGAGCGACATATTGCACATGTGGTGATGGAAGTTTCAAGCCATGCGCTCGCATTACATCGAGTCGATGGCACACGCTTTGCAACGGTTGGTTTTACCAATCTCTCCCAAGATCACCTGGATTTTCACGGAGATATGAATAATTATTACAGAGCGAAGAAACGTCTATTCACTCTATCTTTTGCGGAAAATGCAATTATCAATGTTGATACCGAGTGGGGCGCCCGACTTTATGACGAAGCGTCAATTCCGGCGCTTGATATCTCTCTTTATAATCGTAAAGCGGCATGGCACCTGGTGGACAATTTATCGACTACCTCAAAAGGAATGACTTTCTCAGTGCGAGGCCCCAATGGCGTGTTATTAGATGTCAGTACACCACTTGTGGGTGAATACAACGTCGGAAATGCGATGATGGCGATTGCGTTAGCAGTGGATAGTGGAATTGATCCGCTCAGTGCAGCGGCTGCACTATCGAATGCCCATGGAGCGCCGGGACGTCTTGAGCGGATCGCGCATCCAGAGGGCGTACATGTATTAATCGACTACGCGCATTCTCCTGATGCCATTGAGCGAGTAGTTGCTGCTGTTCGCGCAAATCTGCCTGGACGAGTTATAGGTGTTCTAGGTTGCGGAGGAGATAGAGATCCCGAAAAACGTCCACTGATGGGCGCCGCATTAGCGCAAGGCTGTGATGTTGCGATATTTACTAGCGACAACCCTCGAAGTGAATCTGCTCAAGCAATTATTGCGCAAATGGGCCCAAATAGATTTGCAAATGTCACGGTAGAAGTTGAGCGAAAACTTGCGATTGAGCAAGCTCTCGAATTAGCAATTAAAGGTGATGTTGTTCTTATCTTAGGAAAAGGGCACGAGACCGGCCAGGAAATCAATGGCATTATCCATCCATTTGATGATCGGGAAATTGCTCGAGAATTGATAGGAAAAAAGAGATGATTGACCTATCTGTCGCTGATATTGCTGAGATAGTCGGTGGAAAATCTTTTGGGGATTCCGGTGCGATTGTCACCGCGGAACCATTTTTTGATTCTCGTAGCGCCATTCCAGGCGGAATATTCCTTGCTCTCGAAGGTGAACAAGTTGACGGTCATAATTTTGTTGAAGAGGCCTTGGCAAAAGGGGGCGTCACCGCATTTACTACTCGACAGGTAGGCAGTAATTGCATTGTTGTTGCGGACGTCCTTGAAGCTATTAGCAAACTTGGCGCTGAAGTAAGAAGACGTTTACCGAAAATGAAAGTCATTGGTATTACGGGTTCTCAAGGAAAGACAACGACAAAAGATATTGCACGCCATGTTTTATCTATAGCCGGCGAAACCATCGCGCCATCGCAATCATTTAACAATGATTTGGGAGTTCCGCTTACGCTCTTGCGGGCTAGCGCGAAGACTCGCTTCTGCGTCCTCGAAATGGGAGCCCGCCATGAGGGGGATATTGCGCGGTTAGTGCAGATGGCAAAACCAGATATCGGTGTGGTGTTAGTCGTTGGAACTGCACATATTGGTGAATTTGGTTCACGAGAGGCAATTGCCAGGACAAAATCCGAAATTGTTTCAAATCTCTCAAAGGATGCGATCGCAATTCTCGGTACGTACGACGAATTCACACCAAAGATGGCCAGTCAAACCCCTGCGACCGTGATGTACTTTGGTGAGAAGACCTCCTGCGATGTTAGAGCAACGGATATAGATATCAGAGAAGGTCGCGCCCATTTCGATCTCGTGAGTAAGGCAGGGCGTGAGCCAGTGGCGCTTCGATTAATTGGTCGCCATCAAGTGCCCAATGCGCTTGCCGCCGCAGCAATTGCAACAGCGCTGCAGATACCTATCGATAAAATTGCAAGCGGTCTATCCACTGCAGAGATCGCAAGTAAATGGCGGATGGAAATCTCAGATATTGGCTCCATTTTGCTCATTAATGATTCGTACAATGCCAACCCTGAGAGCATGCGAGCGGCATTGGAAACGCTCCGATACTTTGCCCAGGAACGTGGTGGTCGAGCTTGGGCATTTATCGGAAAGATGCATGAATTAGGGGAGAACTCGCAGCGCGATCATCAGAACATCACAGCCTTTGCAGATCAGATGGGCATCGACCACGTGGTTGCCGTCAATACCCCTGAATACGGAAATACTCCGGGCGCACAATTGCTCGTGCAGCATGTCTCATCGTTCGATGAGGCGCTAGCTATATCCAAGGAAATCACGCCAGGAGATGTGATACTTGTCAAAGGGTCTAGAGCTGAAGGGCTGGAAAAACTAAGCGATGCGCTTAAGAATGCTCTGCTGCTTGACGAGTCTGCCGAAGAGAGTGGGCGCTAGGTGATTGCGTTATGAGAGGTATTCTTAGCGCTGGCGCACTTGCTTTCCTATTTGCATTCTTTGGTACCCCTGCCGCAATTCGAGTTCTTGTTAAGCGAGGTTACGGGCAGTTCATTCGTGATGATGGGCCAACAACGCATCACACAAAACGTGGCACTCCAACTATGGGTGGCATAGTCATTATTGCAGCGGTAATAGCAAGTTATTTTCTCACCCACCTCATCACCCAACGCGCAGTTACAGTTTCTGCGTTGCTGGTTTTAGCTTTGATGACCGGGCTAGGACTCGTAGGATTTCTCGACGATTGGCTTAAGGTTTCGAAACAAAGATCTTTGGGACTTCGTGCACGCACGAAAATGCTGGCACAGAGCGTTGTGGCGCTGGCTTTTGCTGTTGCGGGATTAAATTTTCCTGATGAACGGGGTTTAACTCCGGTATCGCTCAATCTTTCAACGGTACGCGATACGTCAATAAAACTCGGAGTAGTCCTAGTTGTTATCTGGGTCTTTTTCATGATCACAGCAACCAGTAACGGTGTAAATCTCACCGATGGACTTGATGGTTTAGCAACCGGTGCAGCCGTGATGAGTTTTGGCGCCTTCATACTTATTGGCGTTTGGGAGTTTGGCCAGAGTTGTGCCATCTCGGCCGGGTCGAAATGTTATGAAGTTCGCGACCCGCTCGACCTTGCAGTTTTAGCGGCAGCGTTAAGTGGCGCTTGTTTTGCTTTTCTTTGGTGGAATGCAAGCCCAGCAAAAATTTTTATGGGCGATACTGGCTCACTAGCAATTGGCGGGGCTCTTGCTGGTTTGGCGATAACACTCAGAACTCAATTATTACTTACCCTTATCGGTGGCCTTTTTGCCATCATCACGCTGTCAGTCATTCTGCAGGTCAGCTACTTCAAGCTCTCTAAAGGCAAACGAATTTTCCGAATGGCTCCACTGCAACATCACTTCGAACTTTTAGGTTGGGGTGAGGTCACCATAGTTATTAGATTTTGGATCATCGCAGGAATTATGGTTGCAGGAGGACTTGGCCTCTTCTACGGCGCATGGGTGACGGGGTAATCGATGTCCCGGGTATTAATCGCCGGATTAGGGGTGACTGGCGATGCCACCGCACGTGCTCTTGTCAAACTAGGTTACGAAGTTCTTGTCTTCGAAGAGCGCGATGACCAGCGCCATCGTGAATTAGCCGAAGAGCTGAAAAAACTTGGAGTTAGCGTCACTTTTACTTTCCCGGTCGATTTTCCTCCGCTTGTTATCACCTCACCTGGATGGCAACCCAATCACCCCATGCTTCTAGCAGCGCTCGCGCATGGCGCTCGTGTAATGGGCGAGATTGAATTTTCATTTATTCACGATCAGAGAGAAGTTGAACAAGAGAGAAGTGCGAAGCGATATTGGATAGGTGTGACCGGCACCAATGGCAAAACTTCTACCGTGGGAATGGTGGAGTCAATCTTCAAGGCAGCCGGTAAACGTGCTATTGCCTGCGGCAATGTCGGCACTCCAGTGATTGAAGTGCTCACTTCATCGGATTTCTATGAGTATCTCATTGTCGAACTCTCTTCATTCCAACTTCATTGGACCTCAACCCTTCAGCTCGATGCTGCCGC
>JBEGVX010000123.1:0-4161 GCA_041178105.1 Actinomycetota bacterium | reverse complement strand
AGGTGGAGGCGCGTACACCCACATGACGATCCTCGCTGAGAACAACAAGGGAATGAGTAACCTCTTCAAACTCTCCTCATTAGCCTCGTTAGAGGGGTATTACTACAAGCCCCGCATGGATCGCGAATTATTACAACAGTATGCGCCGGGCTTGATAGCTACAACTGGATGCCCAGGTGGTGAAATTCAAACCAGGCTCCGCATGGGAGATTACGCAGGTGCGAAGAAAGCCGCTGGTGATTACCAAGATATTTTCGGCAAGGAAAATTATTTTCTAGAGTTGATGGAACACGGCATTGATATTGAGCGACGTACTCGAACTGACCTTTTAAAGTTAGCGAAAGATCTCGCTATTCCATTGCTAGCGACAAATGACCTGCACTACACGTTCAAAGAAGATGAGCAAGCGCATGCTGCATTGCTCTGTATTCAATCGGGTTCAATGCTGGCAGATCCCAAACGATTTAAGTTTGAAAATGATGAGTTCTATTTGAAATCTGCACATCAGATGCGCGAGTTATTTGCTGAGATTCCTGAGGCTTGCGATAACACCCTACTTATTGCGCAGCGGTGTGAGATTTCCTTCCGTGAAGGCGAGAATCTTTTACCGCAATTTCCGGTACCAAAAGGAGAGAGCGAAGAGTCTTGGTTGGAGAAAGAGGTGGCGCGCGGTTTAGCGATGCGTTTTCCTGAAGGCGTTCCGCAAGAACATCTCAAGCGAGCTGCTTATGAAGTGCAAGTCATCTGTCAGATGGGCTTTCCAGGCTACTTCCTTGTCGTAGCTGACTTGGTGAACTACGCGTGCAAAAAGGGAATCCGCGTAGGGCCAGGGCGAGGTTCAGCTGCAGGTGCAGTAGTGGCATACGCGCTAGGAATTACCGGTCTGGACCCAATCAAACATGGATTACTTTTCGAACGCTTTCTCAATCCTGAACGTATCTCGATGCCTGATATTGATCTTGATTTCGACGAGCGACATCGTGGCGAAATGATCCAGTATGCAACCACGCGCTATGGCGAAGAGCGCGTAGCGCAGATTATTACTTACGGAACTATCAAGGCAAAGCAGGCAGTAAAAGATGCCACGAGAGTCTTAGGGTTGCCTTACATCATTGGTGAGAAAATCAATAAATCACTTCCACCATCAGTGATGGGTAAAGATATTTCACTTGAAGGTATCTTCAATCCAGATGACGAGCGTTATGTAGAAGCTGGCGAAGTTCGTGCTCTCTACGATAGCGATGCCGATGCTAAGCGAGTGATTGATACGGCCAAGGGGTTAGAGGGACTTAAGCGTCAGTGGGGTGTACATGCTGCTGGCGTGATTTTAAGTAAGGAACCACTTCTTGATGTCATTCCAATTCAGCGGCGCGAAGCTGATGGTTCCATCATCACCCAATTCGATATGGGAGCTTGCGAATCACTTGGTCTGCTTAAGATGGATTTTCTTGGTCTACGAAATCTCACCGTTTTAGATGACTGTCTGATTAATATCAAAAGTAACCAGGGTGATGTTTTCGTCCTCGAAGAGTTACCTCTAGATGATAAGAAAACGTATGAATTGCTCGCACGTGGCGAGACGCTCGGTGTTTTCCAGCTTGATGGAGGACCGATGCGCTCCTTGCTGCGCTCACTTGCACCCGATTCTTTTGAAGATATCTCGGCAGTTATTGCTCTTTATCGCCCAGGACCAATGGGTGCCAACGCGCACAACGATTACGCCGATCGTAAAAATGGTCGGAAGCCGGTAATCCCAATTCACAGAGAGTTAGCCGACCCGCTCTCTGAGATTCTTGGTGACACCTACGGTTTGATTGTGTATCAAGAGCAAGTCATGGCAATCGCGCAGAAGCTTGCTGGATTCTCACTTGGCGGCGCCGACCTGTTACGTCGCGCAATGGGAAAGAAGAAGAAAGAGATTCTTGATAAGGAGTACATTCCTTTCCAAGCAGGTATGCGCGAACGGGGATATTCGGATAATTCAATTTCCATGCTCTGGGAAATTTTGGTGCCATTCTCGGACTATGCCTTTAACCGTGCGCATAGCGCTGGCTATGGCATGGTTTCCTATTGGACTGCATATCTCAAAGCTAATTATCCAACTGAGTACATGGCTGCATTATTAACGAGCGTTCGTGATGATAAAGATAAGAGCGCGCTCTACTTAAGTGAATGTCGTCGAATGGGCATCAAGGTGCTCCCGCCAGATGTCAATGAATCTGAATCTGACTACACCCCACGCGGCAGAGATATTCGCTTTGGACTTGCAGCAATTAGAAACGTGGGTGAAGGTGCGGTTGAGCTTATTAAGAAGGCCCGCGAAAGCAAGGGCGCATTTACATCTTTTGGTGATTTCCTTGCAAAAGTTGATGCGCAAGTTTGCAATAAGAAAACTTTGGAGTCATTAATCAAAGGTGGCGCCTTTGATTCACTGGGACATTCCCGTCGCGGTCTAATGGCTATTTATCTTGAAGCGCTCGATAGCATCTCGGAGACTAAACGCGCCGAAGCCATAGGTCAGTTTGATCTCTTTGGTGGTGGTAATGAGAATCAAGTCGCGACCATCGATTTAGATTATCCAGTTGATGAGTGGGATAAACGAACGCTCCTCGCGCATGAACGGGAGATGCTTGGTCTTTACGTCTCTGACCATCCGTTGCTGGGCGTTGAGTCGCTTCTTGCTTCGCTCTCTGATAAACCGATCAGTTCGATATCGGGAGATGACGGACACAATGGACACAGTGGAAACAGTAATTATGGAGAAGAAATTCTCACCATTGCAGGTTTGATCACGGGCATTCAACGAAAAGTCACCAGACAAGGAGCTTCCTGGGCGATTATCACTCTAGAGGACCTCACGGGCGCAATTGATGTGATGGCCTTTTCGAATACGTACAACCAGTACGCAACGATGATGGGCGAAGATGTAATTGTTCTTGTGAAGGGGAGAGTAGATCGCCGTGAAGAGGTTCCCAAATTTATCCTCATGGAGATGTCGCTCCCAGATATGCATCAAGAGCGTAAAGGTCCACTTGTAATTACTCTTCCATTGGCTCGATGTACGCCTCCAATTGTCGAGCGCATGAAAGAGGTGCTCCGTTCACATCCTGGTACCACCGATGTGCATCTACGTTTAGAGAGCGCGACCGAAAACACCTTGTTGACCATTGATGAGGGATTGAAAGTAAGCGCAACGGCGAGTTTAAGCGCCGATTTGAAAGCCCTTTTGGGCCCCAACTGTCTTATTTAAGCGCCAGCAACCGAGCCTTGAGTAGAATAAGCGGGTGAGCGCTCAAGTCATTCGAGAATTAGATGTGAGAGATTTACTCACACCTATGAGTTCGCGCGATGAAATTCGGGCGCTAGTGCCTCGGGCAACTCTTGATGTAGCAGGAGCTATGCGCGATGTCCAAGAAATCATTGAGCAGGTCCGTTCTGGCGGAGTTCCCACCCTTCTAGATTTGGGGGAGAAATTCGATGGCGTGCGACCAGATGCGCTACGGGTCAGCTCTAGTCAGATTAGCGAATCGCTCAATGGCCTCGACACAAAAATCAGGGATGCTCTCTTATTGTCGATAGCGCGAATCAAGAAAGTTCACCAGGAGCAACTGCGTTCGGATAAGACGGTAACGGTGATTCCTGGCGGCACAGTCACCGAGCGTTGGGTTCCCGTAGATCGAGTTGGTCTTTATGTGCCAGGTGGGCGTGCGGTGTACCCGAGCAGCGTGATGATGAATGTGATTCCCGCACAGATTGCTGGTGTGCAATCAATCGCAGTGGCATCACCGCCACAGAAAGAATTTGGTGGATTACCGCATCCAACTATTTTGGCAACCTGCGCGCTACTAGGGATAGATGAAGTTTATGCGGTGGGTGGTGCGCAAGCGGTTGCGATGTTTGCTTATGGAGTTGGTTGTCAGGCAGTTGACATGGTCACCGGGCCCGGCAATGTTTATGTTGCTGCGGCAAAACGTGCGCTACGCGGCATCATCGGAATCGATTCAGAGGCTGGCCCAACTGAAATCATCATTCTGGCCGACGAAACTGCCAACCCCGATTTTGTAGCTGCAGATCTCATTAGTCAGGCAGAGCACGACACTATTGCGGCTGCAGTGCTCGTAACACCTAGCCGCACCCTTGCCGACCAAGTGAAAGAGCGTC
>JBEGVX010000122.1:0-9207 GCA_041178105.1 Actinomycetota bacterium | reverse complement strand
CTGCTGCTTGGACCTTCAATGTAGGTTTTGGCATCGCGATGATTGCGCTCTTGGGTGCACTCGGTTTGTCACTTGTTATTTCATTTTCGAAAACGGTACGTCCAGCGCTGATTGTTTCGTATGCAGCACTTGAAGGTTTGGCTATTGGAGCAATTAGTCGTTTCTATAACGATGTATATCCTGGAATTGTCAGCCAAGCTGTCATCGGAACTCTTGCAGCATTTGTGGGCGTCCTTGCTCTTTATCGAAGCGGAAAGCTTCGCGCTACTCCTCAATTCACCAGAGTTTTGATGGGTGCACTTATCGGATACCTAGTACTGGCAGTCGCAAGTCTCATCGCGTCATTTGTTGGCGTTGGTGGTGGCTTTGGCTTCTATGGCGTTAGCGGAATCGGATTGCTCCTCGCAGCTGGCGGAGTTGTCCTTGCTTCGCTCTTCCTCGTCCTCGACTTTAATCAGATCGAAGAGGGAGTACGCCAAGGAGTAGGCGAACAAGAATCATGGCGAGCAGCATTTGGCCTCATGGTCACAATTGTCTGGCTCTACCTTGAAATCTTGCGCTTACTTGCGATTCTCCGTCGCGAGTAATAGCGACTGAGTTGTAAAAAAAAGACCGCACCAAGTTGTGCGGTCTTTTTTTATGATGGATCATAAGGAGGCGGAATATGTGAGCGCCTAGTCTCTGGGAGATGTATCGATCGAATGATGACCGGAACCAAAAAGAGTGCAGCAACTAAAAATGCGGCTTTGAAACTCTGTTGATCTGCCACAAAGCCCATCGCTATTGGACCAATCATGAGACCAAAATCGCTACTCATCTGCCAAAACGCTACCACTCTGCCACTCTTGCCCGTCATCACATCGCCCACCAGCGCTGCTGGCGCGCTACTTAAAAATGATGCACCGAGACCAGCCAACCCCATGCCGATGATGAATCCAGGGTAATTCTCAACAAACGCAAAAATGGCAAGTCCTGTGAGGGTAATGAAGCCGCCAATCAAAATACCTTTTCGACGACCGTGGCGATCGACAAATTTACCTGCAGGAATCAAGGTTAAACCTTGAAAAATAGTGGCAGCAGCTAGCCCGGCACCCAGCGCTACTGGCCTTAAGCCCAAACCTTCAGTTACGTAAAGCGGTACTAATGAAATCCGAACTCCAAGCACACACCAAGCAACCGCAAAAGATCCCAAAATTGCAACTTGATAGCCATGAATTTTCATCGCATCTCGAATCCTCATAGTTACTTCTTCTTGTGATGGGGAATTTTTTTGTGCACTCTCCGAACGTGAAAGAAAAATCATCGCGACAACTCCGGCAGCGGCAACAGTAAACGAATATACGAAAAATGGTGCGCGTAGTGAGAATTCAATGAGTGCACCACCAAAGAGTGGCCCTGAGATTGAACCAAAGAGATAACCTGATTGATATGTAGATTGCGCTTGGCCGCGTTGATCATCAGAAACTACGCGGAGCAAAATTGTGGTAGCTGCTACTGTGTAAACCGCAGATCCAAAACCGCCAGCGCCTCGAAAGAAAAGTAGTTGATAATAATTTTGTGAGAAGGCCGCAAGCAGCGCTGAGAATGACACAATAAACAATCCAGTGGCCATCATTTTATGCGGTCCAAAACGATCCACTAATCTGCCACCAGTTAAACCTGTGCAGAAACGCGCGAATGCGAAGAGACTTACTACTGCGCCAGCGGCAGCCTGCGAAACACCAAACGAGCGAGCGAAGATTGGAGTTGCAGGGGCGATAAATCCAAAGCCCGCTGCGACCAGAAATGCCGCCGAAGCAAGGATCGGGACTTCACGTGGCATGTCACGAAATGGCGTTTTCATCGCCTTTGAGGCTATCGTACGGATGAGCAAGAATCCTAGGAGTTAGATGAGCGCGTCCATCATTGCGGAAAATTTAGTGAAGACCTATGGCACAAATAACGAGGTGCGTGCCCTCGATGGTTTATCTCTAACTGTAAAAGAGGGAACGGTGCTCTCCCTACTTGGCCCAAATGGATCGGGTAAGACCACCACTGTGCGCGTGCTTTCAACGCTACTTCGTCCAGATTCTGGTCGCGCAACCGTTGCCGGGATTGATGTACTCAAAAATCCGCAACAGGTGCGGGAGATTATTGGGCTATCTGGTCAATACGCAGCAGTCGATGAGACGTTAACTGGGTGGGATAACTTAATCATGTTCGGTCGTCTTTACCATCTCTCAAGCCGAGGAGCAAAGGCTCGAGCAGATGAGTTATTAGAAAAATTCTCTCTAACAGATGCTGCAAAGCGTCCCATCAAAACTTATTCAGGGGGCATGCGCAGGCGACTAGATCTTGCTGCGTCTCTAATTGTTAAACCAAAAGTGCTCTTCTTGGACGAACCAACTACCGGACTTGATCCACGCGGTCGCCAAGAGATGTGGGAAGTTATCAATGAACTAGTTAAAGGTGGCGTCACGCTCCTACTGACGACGCAATACCTTGAAGAGGCAGATCAGCTCGCCGATGAAATTGTCGTTATCGATCGTGGTCACGTCATTGCGAAAGGGACTTCGGATTCCTTAAAGAAAGATGTCGGGGGAGAGCGTCTTGAAATTTCGGTTCCTATCGAGCAACTCGGAGAAGTGCGCCGTATTGTGGAACGAATTACGCATAGCTCTGCCTCTGAAGATGTGGGAGTGCACAAAATTTCAGTTGCTGCGCCTGGTGGCACTGCAACGCTAATCGAAACTCTTCGGGAACTCGATACTGCCGGTATTCATCCATTAGATATTGCTCTCAAGCGGCCATCTCTCGATGATGTATTCCTTGCGCTAACTGGACATATTGCAGAAGAAGAAGTTGAAACTAGTTCTGCCGCGAAAACAAAGCGAGGCAAGCGATGAAAGATGCTCTGGTTATAACAAAGCGCCAGCTACTCCAATTACTTCGAGTGCCTGAAGTATTGATTTTTTCCACTATTCAACCGGTGATGTTCGTACTTCTCTTCAGGTACGTCTTTGGCGGAGCGATTAATACTCCCGGGGTTGATTATGTTCAATTACTTATGCCAGGAATTTTCGTGCAAACAGTGGCATTTACCGTTGCAGGAACGGCATTAGGTCTAGCTGAAGATATGCAAAAAGGCCTTATCGATAGGTTCCGCTCACTTCCAATAGCGCGTTCGGCAGTCGTGGTCGGACGTACATTGGGAGATGCCACCCTCAATGTCGTTGTACTTGTTGTAATGGCGATAACTGGATTATTAGTCGGATGGCGCCCTAGCTCTAGCGGTCTTGAAATTTTGGCTGGCTTTATCTTTCTCTTGGTATTCGGTTACGCAATGTCCTGGATGGGAGTTCTCGTCGGCCTTTCTGTTCGCGATAGTCGAGTCGCAAATAGCGTCGTATTCCTCTTTGTCTTCCCGATGACTTTCCTGAGCAATGCATTTGCGCCGACAACTGGAATGCCAAGACCATTGCAATATGTTGCAGAGTGGAATCCGGTTTCAACAATGGTGGCAGGGGTTAGAGATCTTTTCGGATTAGAACCAATGTTTGGCGCAACTGCCAATTCATTTCCATCACAGAACCCACTACTGATGTCCATGATTTACATCGCGCTACTGATGGCAATTTTTATCCCTCTGAGCGTCCGTAAGTATAAAAACGTGGCGCCAAAATAAAATTAGAGATCTCAACCCAAATACGGATTAACCGCGACAATTTTCACGGTATTGCTCTTTCCATTTGGAAGTAGATACTCGGTACTTTCTCCGATTTTTTTCCCAAGCACAGCAGCTCCTAGCGGAGATTTTTCACTGAAGACTTTTACGTTCTCAGAAGCTATTTCTCGAGAACCAAGTAAGAATTCGATTCTGTCGCCACTCATTTCTACAGTGACCATCGAACCGAGAGTGACCTCTTCACTCGCGCCTTGAGGAGCGCTTCCTACTTCAGCGCTTTCAAGCATCGCAGTTAATTGGCGAATACGCGCTTCAAGTTTCCCTTGCTCTTCTCTCGCCGCGTGATATCCACCATTCTCTTTCAAGTCTCCCTCTTCACGAGCTGCTGCAATCCGCGCGACAATTTCTTCGCGCCCTTTAGTGGAAATATGCGCGAGCTCATCCTTGAGGCGGTCGTATGCCTCTTGGGTTAGCCAGGTCTTGGAGGTACTCATGAAAAGGAAGTTTACCTATCTTTCGGAAGACAACGCACGAGCCCAGCATTAACAGCCTTAGAGCGAGTAGGGATGCGCTCTGTGACCTCAATCTTTTTCTGGTTTGAGGGAGCAACATCAACATATCGGTCTCCAACGATTGCCGTGCTGAAATCCCTTGCAATGATGCGGCAGGTCAATTCAACCTGTGGATTTTTACGAACTACTAAGAATCGAATAGAAGTTTGGTTCTCAGAATCTATGGTGAATGCGACAAGATCTGTTCGAAGCTCAGGGTTTGCAAAGCGAAGGCCAGCGACCGAGACAGTAGCTGTGAAGACGAGAAAAATAACGGTAAGAAGAATAGTTCTGATTCGACCTCGAGGCTGACTCATGGGTAGATTATTACCTATGACAGAGATTCCTGATCCCTCGGTCGTCAACCCAGGTACGGTCGGCGCGGTTGTTGTGCTCTGCCTTTTCATCGCGGTAGCACTGGTCATCCGCAGTGGATACAAACGGCTACGGGATCTTGACCGCAGACGTCAAGACGACAACTGAAATCAGTTGTGTTTAATCGGCAAAAAATTGGTCTAGTAGTTCTCGCACTATTTCTTGCTGCAATCTTCTTTCGGCTCGGAGTGTGGCAACTTGATCGCGCTCAATTACTCCAGGAACTAGCAAAGCCTCAAAAGGAGCGGGCGGTGGTCGAATTGCTCTCTGTCGCGGAGAAAAATGTCGCACTTTCAACAGATGCTCTTAATCGCATCGTAAAGTTTCGAGGAACATTTATAGATAATTTACAAGCGCCAAATCAAGAAGATGTCAATGGGAAAAAATCAACGTGGAGCGTGGGAGTTTTTCAAGTAACTGGTTCTGGAAAAATTGTAGTCGTGCGTGGCATACATTCGGGTCAACCAAAAATTGATTCGAAGGAGGTAGAAATTACTGGGCGCCTGATGCCCAGTCAGATAAATAATAAATTTGGCGAAGTACGAGATGGTTTCTTGCCCCGAATTGATTCAGCATTATTGCTCTCGGATTTCGGCTCTGATTTCTTTGATGGATATGTCATAGTCCGCTCCGAGATTCCTGAGAGTGGTTTGGAGAAAGTGCCGACTCCACAGCCGATAATCAAGGTTGCTGGTTTCTATTGGCAACACATTTCTTATGTAATCGTGTGGTGGCTGATGGGTTTGCTAACACTGGCGCTGCCATTCTTACGTTCGAGGAGTTCGGAGAATTAGCCGTTTAAAGATAGGGTTCAGATATGTCTGGAGTGCTTAACCGTTACCGAGTGATGAGCTTGGCAGCCGGAGTGATGTCGCTCCTTCTTTGGTTTGTTGAGCTTCCCGTAAAATATCTGCTTACTGTGCCTGCGCTTGAGGAGAAAGTCCTCTGGATCCCAATTGCACATGGCTATATTTACGCACTTTATGTCCTCGCAACGGTCCATCTTTCCGTTAAAGCCAAATGGCAACCTAAGCGAATAGTTTTCTTCGTTTTAGCTGGCACTTTTCCGATTGCCTCATTTATCACCGAGCGTCGAGCCCAGAATCTCGTCAAGAATTTGTAAATAAAGATGAGGTGGGTAAAACGAATTCTCAAAAGTATTCTCTACCCGCTATATGAGGCAAGGCTTTTTAGGCGCTTAAATCTTCGCGAAACACCTGAGCACGTTGGAGTCATTCTTGACGGGAATAGAAGATGGGCAAAAGCAAATCTAGCTTCATCAAAAAGCGGTCATAGCGCTGGTGCACGAAAGATTATTGACTTCCTCTCCTGGTGCGAGGAGGCAAATGTCAAAGTAGTTACGTTGTGGATGTTGTCCACGGACAATCTCAATCGAGAACGTGCCGAACTTCAACCGTTGCTCGAGATTATTGCGGAAGCGGTCGATGCGCTCTCTAGATTTGGACGATGGAAATTACATGTGGTCGGTGCGACTGAGCTCTTACCAAATTGGCTGACATCACGCCTAGAAGAAGCGGTTGCCAAAAGTCCAGCGCGTGAAGAGTTGATCGTTAACTTGGCGATTGGTTATGGCGGTCGACATGAAATTACCGATGCAGTCCGACAGTTACTCAAAGAGAATCTCGCTAAGGGTGAAAATTTAGAGTCTGCGATTGACAAGATGTCGATGGATGAGATTTCTCGCCACCTCTACACAGCAGGACAACCAGATCCCGATTTAGTGATTCGAACTTCCGGCGAGCAACGCCTCTCTGGATTTCTGCTCTGGCAGAGCGCGCACTCGGAGTTCTATTTCTGTGAGGCCTTTTGGCCAGATTTCCGGCGCCTAGATTTTCTGCGGGCGCTACGCGATTATTCGCAGCGAAATCGCCGTTTCGGTAAGTAGGCCGCTTTAGCGTGTCGCAGCTCTTTGCCCGCAGGGCAGTTCTAGATTACGGGTGTCGACATGATTGGAGCTTTGGGTGCCGGTCGAGGTGAGAGAAACTCGCAAGACCTATGTATTAGATACCAGCGTTTTGCTGGCAGACCCGGCAGCGCTGCAAAAGTTTGAAGAGCATGAGGTAGTCCTACCCATTGTTGTCATCTCGGAATTAGAGAGCAAAAGAGATCATCCTGAACTTGGATATTTTGCGCGCACTGCGCTGCGGATTCTCGATGATTTAAGAGTGGAGCACGGTCGCCTAGATGCGCCCATGGTGCTCAATGAAAGTGGTGGCGTTCTCACTGTTGAACTCAACCACAGCGATAACACGGGCTTGCCGGCAAGTTTCTTTCGCGATGGAACAAACGATTCGCGCGTACTTGCGGTAGCTCGCAATCTAAAACGTGAAGGAAAAGATGTTGTCTTAGTGACTAAGGATTTGCCGCTACGAGTTAAGGCTTCAGCAGTTGGAATAGTTGCTGAGGAGTATCGCGCCGAACTTGCAGTAAGTAGTGGCTGGACTGGAATTGTTGAAATTACCCTTGCATCAGAAGTTGTAGATCAGCTCTATCAGAACGAACGCGTTGATTCAGAAGATATCGCCAAACTTCCAGTGCACACGGGAGTTGTCATCCATTCAAATAAGGGGAGTGCATTAGCCCGCGTTACCCAAGATAGAAAATTAAAATTAGTTCGAGGCGATCGTGATGCTTTTGGTTTACATGGCAGAAGTGCAGAGCAGCGAATCGCATTAGATCTACTTCTCGACAATGAAATTGGAATCATCTCGCTTGGCGGTCGCGCCGGAACTGGTAAGAGTGCGCTAGCAATCTGTGCTGGCCTTGAAGCGGTAATGGAGCGACGGTTACATAAGAAGATAATCATCTTCCGTCCGCTATACCCGGTCGGAGGGCAAGAGCTTGGTTATCTACCTGGTTCAGAGGGCGAGAAGATGTCGCCATGGGCGCAAGCGGTCTTTGACACTTTAGGTGCATTAGTAAGCGCACATGTCATTGAAGAAATTATGGCGCGCGGTTTGATTGAGGTACTACCGCTAACGCATATTCGCGGACGATCGCTCCATGATTCTTTTGTCATTGTCGATGAAGCACAATCTTTAGAGCGCGGGGTGCTCTTGACGGTGCTCTCTCGAATTGGTCAGGGCTCACGAGTGGTCCTGACGCACGATGTTGCACAACGCGACAACTTACGTGTGGGGCGTTACGACGGAATCGTCGCCGTTATCGAAGCGCTTAAAGGCGATCCGCTCTTTGCCCATGTGACCCTGGTCCGCAGCGAACGCTCGGCCATCGCGGCCCTTGTGACAGAGATGTTGGAGCGACCCCCTACAAACTGAGGTACCCTTTTCCTCTTAAGTACTGCCCCCCTAGCTCAGTAGGTAGAGCGTTTCCATGGTAAGGAAAAGGTCAACGGTTCGATTCCGTTGGGGGGCTCGGCGGGGTAGCTCAGCTTGGTAGAGCAAGCGGCTCATAATCGCTGTGTCGCCGGTTCAAATCCGGCCTCCGCTACCAGTTTCACCAGGTTCTAGCAGCACAATTTCCGAAAGGGGCAGGTAGGCAGGTAACCTTCCTCCCGCACACTTTATATATAAAGGAGTACCTCAATGGCCAGCAAGAGCGCGGATATCCGCCCAAAAATCACTATGGCCTGCGTGGACTGTAAAGAGCGCAACTACATCACCAAGAAGAACCGTCGTAACGATCCAGACCGTCTTGAAATGAAGAAGTTCTGCCCACGTTGCAAAGCAAGCACGCTCCACCGGGAGAGCCGTTAATCCATGGCAGTGCACGGCCCCGAATTAGTCGGGCGCCGGTTTTCCTCGCAACGAACGTGTATAGCCAGCGCTCAATCCTTAAAAATATTCGCAGAGGCAATTGGCGCAGACTCTCGTTTTACTCCACCAACTTTTCTTATCTCATTTTCGGTAGCCGCAGCTGAGGAATTCTTACCCGCACTTGGATTTGATTGGTTGCGAGTTGTTCATGGCGATCAACGCTTCTTGCATCACAGAGATATCCGCCCAGATGAGCACCTTACATATTCTAGTGAAATAGAAAGTTACAAAAACTTAGCGGGAAATGAATTTGTTTCCATTCGGACCGATTTCTATTCCGTGGAAAGTGCAGATCTTGTCTCAGCCACTTGGTCGACTCTAGTTTTCAGAGGAGAGCAATCATGAGCTGGGAAGTGGGACATGAATTTGCTGAACAGATTTACTCAATCAACCGGGCAAAACTTAAATCTTATGCAGATGCTAGCGGTGATCAGAATCCAATACATCAAGATGAAACTTTTGCGAGATCAGTTGGGCTTCCAAATGTTATTGCGCATGGGATGTACACCATGGCGCTCGCCGGCGAAGCAGTCCGCTCTTGGGTTGGCAGTGAGCGTTCCGTAATCGAATTTTCAGCTCGCTTTGCCAAACCGGTGATTGTTCCCAAAGGAGAGGATGTGGCGATCACATTCTCGGGGAAAGTGGCTGAAGTAACAGGCGATCAGATCACCATTGAGGTAATTGCCATATGTGGTGGCGTCAAAGTTCTTAACCAAACGAAAGTTCGAGTACGGCTGTGATTTCTGAGCGGGATATCACAACCACAATTATTGTGGATGGATTCCTGGATGATGACATTCTTGCTATTGAGTCCATACTA
>JBEGVX010000121.1:0-6616 GCA_041178105.1 Actinomycetota bacterium | reverse complement strand
CTCTGATCGCGCACCACATAATGACCCTCGATTCCGGTTACTTGCCTTCGTAGCTGAGTTTTCCGAGAAAGTTTCAAACGCTTCACTGAGAGATCTGATTAATGAGTTTGATGAACGGGAGAGAAGTAATGTCGAACCCGAAGGCAACGGTGTAGTGCTCAGTTCAATTCACTCTGCCAAGGGACTTGAATGGGCGCATGTCTTCGTGCCACGCCTTCGCGAAGGGGTACTACCGATTAGCTATGCGCTCGACTCAGATAAACTTATGGATGAGGAGCGACGTTTATTTTATGTAGCAGTAACGCGAGCGAAAGATTCTCTCCAGCTCTCATTTGCCGGTAGCGATTCTTCACGATTCTTAGCTTTGCTTCCGCCACTCAATAGTGGTGAGTAGTCGTCTTATCCAAGGAGCAACTTTAATCTTCGGGGATGAACCCCAGTTGTTGGCGAAAACCCAGCGCATCCCATGCATCGAAGCCCGAGACAACAATTCCATCTCTGATGGTGTCGATGCTAACCCCATCGACATCAACTTTTCGACCAGTAGGTTGCTGGCCTAAGAATTCACCGTCATGCGTCCCAGTCAAGCGCCACCTAGTAACGACACGTTCACCTTCTGCGATTATCTCTTCAACGTGAAAGTGTAAATCGGAGAACCCGGCATGCCATTTACGCCATTGCACCTTAAAGCTCTCTCTGCCAACGCCGAATTTTGGGTCATTTCCTGCCGCATTTTCGGCAACTAATCGATCGATGGCTGACTCACTCTTCTTATTCCAAATTTCTTCAAAGAAAGTTGCCGCTGCGGCCTTATTGGCTGCTACTAACTGAGCGCTATTTTCTCTATTAGCGCTATTGTCGGGCGCTGTTGAATTATTTGGATTCTGGTTCATTCTGCTCTCCTTCATTATTGGTACTAAAAGATTATCTAGTAATAAATTCTTTCACTGTTGCAAAAAACTCTTCTGGCTCATCGCCACGGAGTGAGTGGCTACTCTTCTCAAAGATTCTTAGTTCTGATCCAGGTATGAGCGAATGAATCTCTTCTGAGAATTCCGGCGCACAAATCCAATCGTGTCTCCCAGCGAGAACTATTGTTGGCGCAGTAATGTTTTTTAGCTCTGGACGTAAATCGTAGTTAAGCAAAAATCCTCCAGGTGCAAAAGCGCGATTTAGCGCATCAGGAGACATGATTGATCGTGCAAGTGCAGCTTCATTCTTTTCGCGCTTGCTCTCATCGTAAGTAGTTGAATACAGACCCCATGTACTGCGGAAGAAATTTCGCATCGCGTCTTCACTGTTCAGCTCACCAGTCCAGAGTCGGCGAGCGACTTTCTTTTCTTCATCAGTTCCTCGTTCGGAAAGTATCTCTTGGGCTCTTTTATTAAAACCGCTATGAGCTGCTGTGACTATGAGGAGTAATTTAGAGACTGAGTTTGGATAGCGAGCTGCATGTGCCATTGCAACCATGCCGCCATAACTTGTTCCTACGCTGACAACTTTTTCGATGCCAAGGTGTATTCGGAGCGCCTCCATATCTTCAACATTTTCATCAAGGTTGTACTTTGAAATATCGCCACGAGCAGAGCGTCCTTGTCCGCGGTGATCCCAGTAAATAACTTGCGCATATTCACCAATTGGATCCATACCTGGGCGCATAATGGAGTGATCCGCGCCAGGGCCACCATGAGAAACGAATGCAAAAGGTCGTTCCTGTAGCTCTCGCCCTTCAGGATGAAAGTGGCTGCCATGGATGTCGAAGAAGATGGAGGTATCTCTCACTGATGCGAACATGGCGTGAGCCTAGGGCGATTGGCCGTATAAGTCGCTAATTTCCAGGCTTTTTAATTAAGTTGCCTCTGAGCACGCTCTTTGCGTACCCTAGGAGTTCGCGGCAAGTGGTCCACCTCGGATTTTTTGTTGCGAACCAAGCAGTTCAAGGCAAGTTATCGAGCAGAAGGAGTCGACGTGGCAAAAGCATTTGCTACAACTCGAAGCGCTAATTGGCGCCTTTCGAGCGATTTCGCACGCTCATATTCAACCTACGCCACAGGTAATCCAAAGCATTTTGGATCCGGTGGCACCCGGGAGATCGCAGGCTAAGCCTCGAAGCTCTCCGGGGGCCCCGAATCCAACAGGATTCGAGGGCCCTTTCTCTTTTTCTCGGTAAGAAAAAATCGAGCGAAGAGAGAGCAGGGCGCTACGTGCGGATGGTCCGCAACGCGGCGAGCACCACTAGTTGAGGGAAGGTGAAGAGCAATGACGGTTTTATTTCACGAACTGTTAGTTCCAGGTTGGGCAGATACAAAGATTGGCGTGTACGAGCTAACTCGCAATGAGAATTCGGGTTACAAGGAGGATGAGGGTTTTGGACTTCCATGTCACTCAGTTGACCCTGAGCTCTTCTTCTCTGAATCGCAAGAGATGCTCGAAACTGCGAAAGATCTCTGCACTGCATGTCCAATGCGCGCACGATGTTTAGAGGGCGCGATTTCGCGACAGGAGCCGTGGGGTGTTTGGGGCGGGGAAATCTTCGACAATGGAGTTATCGTGCAGGCGAAGAAGCAACCAGGTCGACCACGTAGCGCTGCTTAGGAAAAAATTACACGTGAGTGGCGGGAGCGATCTCCGGTAACCAGGAGATCGCCTCTGCCAAAAACTTTCCTTCTGCACCAAGTTGGCAGAAGATCCCAGTCGTTCCCAAAGTTACTCGATGAATCAACATATATTCGGGTGGCAGATTTAATTGGAAGCCAATCTTCGCAGTTGGGTTTCGTGGATCACCAACGCGCGCACTCTGCACTCGGAGCCAATCGCGTGAATATTTAAAGGTCTCTTCTCGCAATGGTTCGACTAGGGGGAGAAGATAATCCAAGACAAGCTGCGGATCTACATCAACCTCGGGGAGAATGAAGCCATCCTTCTTAAATCCTTCATAAAGCGCCTGGGCATTTCCATCGAGCGCATTCTTGAGTAGTCGTTTGAATGGTTCCGGAAAACCATTGGGCAACCTGTTACATGCACCGAAATCCAGCACTCCTAAGCGACCATCCTCAAGCAATCTAAAGTTCCCTGGGTGCGGGTCCGCATGGAGTAATCCAACTCGAGTGGGCGCAGTGAAATGAAAGCGCGCCAACTTAATGCCCGCCGCGTCACGTTGCGCTTTCGTTCCTTTGCTAATGATTTTAGAGAGTGGTGTTCCTTCAAGCCATTCGCTAACAAGAACCTTGTCAGAAGCAGCAACGACTTTTGGAATGGCTATATCCGGATCGCCATCGAATTCCGCTGCGCATAATCTTTGTGCTTGCGCTTCGTATTTGTAGTCAACCTCTTCGATAATTCGAGCGCGCAACTCTTCTAGAAGTGGACCCATTTCTAAGCCAGGCATGAAGAGTTGAAAAATTTTCGCAAATCTTTGGATTTGATTTAAATCTGAGACTAGAGCTTCTGCTGCACCTGGATACTGCACCTTGACTGCAACCTGTCGACCATCTTTCCAAATTCCACGATGCACTTGGCCAATGGAAGCGGAGGCAGCTGGTTTGTCATTGAACTCAGAAAAATTATCGCGCCAATCCTCACCGAGCTGTTCTGCTAATACTCGATGAACCACTCGCGCAGGAAGCGGAGGCGCGGCCTCTTGTAATTTGGTGAGCGTTTCGCGGTATGGCGCAGCAAATTCCTCAGGCAGCGCTGCTTCAAATACTGAGAGCGCTTGACCAAACTTCATAGCGCCACCTTTTAATTCACCAAGAACTCGAAAGACTTGCTCTGCTGTCTTTGCTTGCATCTCTTTAGATACAAGTTCTCCAGATTGGCCAATCATCTGCCGCCCGAAACCAACCGCGCTTCTACCCATCGCAGAGAGGGGGATTGACGCTAACTTGGCGCTTCGAGCAACGCCTCCGGTTGTGAGACTCTCGTTATTATTTTTATTAACTTTGTTATCCGCATCGGTGGTTGCACCGCCCTTAGCGGTATTTGCGGATTCCCGAGACATAGCAACAATTCTTCTGGTTTGCCCTACTGAGCGCGAGTTGAAAGCTCACTACCCCAATGGCATGAGCACTCTCGATGGAAGGACCAGATGTGGTCTTCCTCACGAATTCCCCACGATGAATCGGAGTTGGCCGAAGGAAGGTAAACAGCCCAGGTTCGCGCGACTGTCTCATGAGCAAATTCGCCACGAATTATGGAATGAAGTGCATCTTCAGCAAGAGCGGCTGCGAATAGGGCTTGCCCCATTGGAGATTGTGCTCTTCGATCCGAGAAAAGGGTAAGCGCGATGCTCTGCCATTGCGTATCACGCTCGCTGCGATGAAGTTCAATGCAGTGAAAACAAGGACTTTTCCCGGGCTTCACAAACGGTCCAATCAATGCACCAAATGGAGTAGTGGATACAAAAAGTTGTGCCACGTGATTCTCCATTAAGAAAGCAAGCAACTCAGGCTCAGGATAGGCAGTGACCAGAGCGATAACTTCATTTCTATTCTCTTTAGCCTGTTCGATAAGAGCGCTGCTCTGTAATGATCTTGATGAAGAATCATTAAATACTTTCCCTGCAACTCCTTTGAGATTTCCACTATTGATAATCTCTCTAAGTTGGGATCCAAGAATTTCTTGAAAGCTCTCTCGGTGATTTGCTACGCGAATGAATGCTCCTCGAACATCTGCAAGGTGAACCGAATTTTGATCTAGGGTCGATATGTCAAAACCCTCTTCGAAAAGAATTGGAGCCAAGGCAAGACCAATTTCGTTCATATGGCTAATCACTATCTCTTTTTTATTCGGTCCACTTACTCTCTTTTCGAGAAAATTTTTCCCATGAAGTTGTTCAATAAGATTTTGGATGGCTTCAAGAGGAAGATCGCTATTGTCATGAATAATTTCATCAATTGATTGCCAATCATGGAGTCTTCGGATGAGTGGCTTTAATTTCAGATCAGAGAGAATTATCTGATTATCTACATGCCCAATGAAGAGCCCATCAGTACGTTCGATGCAAATCAGGCCAGGTCGAATTCTTATTTGTTGATCCATTTAGTAAAGATAAGTTGAAAGAGTAGCGGCGATTTTTCACAATACAGAAAGGTGGCTACGGCAGATGATTTACTCTCGGAGCGTAACTAAGAGCCTACTCATCAAAGAGTTGATCAAAATCTCCACTCGGTCGGTGTGTTCGACCTTCAAAGTATCCTTCCGCGCGATCTAGTTGCGGATATCTTTCGAGGAGTTCGCGGAAATCTGGTCCATGGCCAGGAATTAAAATATGAATTAGTTCGTGAATGAGCAAGTAGTCGAGCGCGTATTCAGGTGCATCACGTAACCGATCGGATATTCGAATTGTTTTATCCTCTATTGTGCACGCGCCCCAGATTCGTGACATCCGAGAGGACCATTCAACTGAGACCGGGATAGCTTTTCCATCGAGATACTTCTTATTAAGAAGAAGCGCCCGATCAAATAATTGACTATTGGTTGGAGCGCTCTCATCATGAAGAATCTTCTTTACCATTTCATCAACAACCTGATTTGCTTCACGTTGACTCATTCTTGCAGGTATGGAGACAATTACTTTCTCGCCATTTCGGTAGGCCTCTATGGTCTTTTTCCTTCGAGTACTACGTCGGACTTCGATGATTAAGCCGATATCTCGCCCATCGTTGGCCATGCGAGGAAATAGGTCCCCCTGGATAAGTGGCGGTTGTGATGCTCTCGTTGGGCGAGCCCCTGGTCGATTTTTCTTGCTCATCCAGGGATTCTCTCGCGCCATGGCAAGAAGTTATCCACTACCTGTGGAGAAATCACGGGACGCTCGGGAGGGTCGAAAGATATTTTTTAACCCTTGTATTTGCGGGCTTATTTGGAGAATTCGACCCACCTTCCCCTGCTCTTTCCACAGGCACCATGAGACTGTGCACAGTTCACCCAGTCTTCATCCACAGAGAAATAAAAATTTCTCACTCAATCACATCTTTGCTACCGGCTGAAATGAAGCGAGCGCATCTAGAAGCTCAAAAATCGAGAGAGAATCTCTTTGCTCTGGTAGCAGTTCTGGCTTGATTCTTTTACGCACAACCCGTACTTTCGCGTCAGAAGTCCTCGGATAACCGGTCATATATCTGCAAGGGGAAGGCAGATAAATGAACGTGCGCCCCGGGGGCTTCGCTATTTGTAGCAAGTAGATAATTAGCCACGGCGAGTGCGATACAGCAATTACATTGCAGCGAGTGTGTTACAGAGAATGCGCTATAGCTAATCTCTTATAGGGCAGAGAGATCATCTGGTGCGCTTCGCCCAGTTTTAAATAACTCTGGCGCACTTAACTCTTCACTCAACGGTAGCGAGCCAATCGACTCCCATAATCCATCGCGATACTCAGTTCCATGCAGTTCACCTTGAATTCGGAAAAATTGCGCGGCATCTCGAGCCATCCGTGGTGAGACCTCAAGACCAAGAAGAGCAGCAAATACCCGCTGTAATGGTCCATCAGTTGCTCGTTTTCTGCGCGACATTTCTCTAAGCGCTTGGCTGTGCGGTAGTTGTGCCTCTGCCGCCTGAGCGCTCACCTCGTCAATCCATCCATCGATAAGTGCGATAAGTAATTCAAGTCGTT
>JBEGVX010000120.1:0-3686 GCA_041178105.1 Actinomycetota bacterium | reverse complement strand
GAGCTTGATCGAGTGCCGCTCCGTGATGCCAATCTCTCGCCTGAAGAGATTCTCATGAGTGAATCTCAAGAGCGAATGTGTGCCATCGTGCCGCCCTCAAAGATTGATGATTTCCTGGCGATCTGTAAGAAATGGGATGTTGTGGCAACTGTCATTGGTGAAGTTACCAGTGGAAAACACTTAGAAATAACGTGGCATGGTCAACTAATTGTTGATGTTCCACCGCGCACTGTTGCTCACGATGGCCCGGTTTATAACCGCCCATATAAAAGGCCGGAATATCAAGGGCCGTTAAATGCAGCTGGCGCTGAGCACCTACCGAGACCGCAGGGAGAGCAAGAGCTCGCTGATGCGATATTGCAAATTATTTCTTCGCCAAATATTGCAGATAAATCATGGATCACCGAGCAATACGACAAGTATGTTCAAGGAAATACCGTTGCAGCTGCTCCAAGCGATGCAGCGATTATTCGTATTGATGAAGCGAGTTTCTTAGGAGTGGCTGTTGCAACGGATTGCAATGGCAGGTTCTGCAAACTCGATCCTTATCAAGGAACTCAGTTAGCACTTGCTGAAGCGTTTCGTAATGTAGCTGTAACTGGAGCAAAACCACTTGCAATAACTAATTGCCTTAATTTTGGATCCCCGGAAGATCCAGGAGTGATGTGGCAATTCTCTGAGAGTGTGCGAGCTCTCGCCGATGGCGCGCTGGAAATGGGATTGCCTGTTACTGGAGGAAACGTCTCTTTCTATAACCAAACCGGTGATGTCGCGATTGTGCCAACGCCAGTAATCGGAATTCTCGGCGTCATTGATGATGTCCGTAAAGCAATCTCTTACAAATTTAGCGGTGAAAAAGAATTAATTCTGTTAGGTGAAACACTCGAAGAGCTATCTGGTGGCGAATGGGCAGATATCCATGGCCACCTTGGTGGCTTACCGCCAAGAGTCAACCTCCAGAGAGAGATGACGCTGGCAAACTTTATGTATGCGCAACGCGATTACATTGCTGCTGCCCATGATTTATCTGACGGTGGTCTAGCAGTTGCGCTCATTGAGATGCTGCTGCAATCAAAGACCGGCGCAAAAATATCCATTCATGGCGATCCATTTATGCATCTTTTCAGTGAGAGCGCTGGGCGCATTCTGATTGCCGTTGCTCCCGAAGATTCAAATTATCTTGTAGGAAAGGCGACTGACGTAGGAATTACCACTACTCGATTAGGGAAATCTGGTGGTGAAAACCTTGAGATTTCTGGTGTCTTGTCGCTATCAATGCTTCACATTAAAGAAGCACACCAACGGACTATTCCAGCGCTCTTTAACGCTTAACTAACGCCTCTAATTCTGCGTAAGCGGCATCAATTACATCGGTAACTGAGTTATCAAGAATGAAACTGACTGGTCCACGTTGACGTGTGTTGGTAAAAACTCCCTGTTTAACGAGGAGATATTTTTCGACAGCCACGTATGAATCAAGGGTTGTTTGATAAGAGACCATTTTGGCAATCGGCGCATGGATTTCTGCAGCACGCTTCATATCGCCAGCTTCAAGAGCGCTCCATAGCGCTACCAGAGCCCAAGGAATCTCTGCACCAGGCATGGTTCCTACGATGCCGATGGGATAAGTGTCCATGAGGTCCGCGCCGCCTTGCCCTTCAAATACTCGCGCACGCGCGTTACTCGCATCTTTCAATTGTTGTAAACGTGCGGCGACTGGTTTTGCTTCAGGCTTGAACTGAACACGATCTTCACCGTATTTATCAATTAGATCAACATAAAGCGAAATTTCTAGTGGATGTCCAACGTAATTACTTGCATCTTGCACGATTACAGGAATGGAAACACTTTCAATAATAGAGATGTAGTACTTGGCAACTTCACTGGAAAGAGGTGCAAATGCGCTCGGGGGTGTTGCCATCACCGCAGCAGCACCATCTTCTTCTGCCCACTGTGCTAACTTAATAGCAATCTTGGTGCTCTCTGCGCCAACGCTTGTCACAAGCGGAACTCGTCCTTTTGTAGAAGAGATTACGCTTTGGGCAAGTTCACGCCGTTCATGTGCAGCAAGGCGGAGCACTTCAGAGACCATAGCCAAGACAAAGCCATCGATCTTGGTATCAATCAACCAATCAATCTCTCTTTTTAAAACGCCATGATCAATGGAATCATCTGCGGAGAAAGGTGTAGATAGGACAGTGAAGACGCCGTGCAGTGGTTTTGCCATTTACGTCGATATCTCCCTAAAAGTTTTTCTATGGTGAACAGGACGTTCCCATAAGGTGCTTATGCTAATTTCTCTGGTTTCCTCTGTATACACGGGATTTTGCCAGGCCGAATCTTAGGACCTAACAATCAAAACTCCCCTCATGATCGCCCCACTACAGGTGGAATGAATTTTCGATGCGCTGCGGTGGGTGCGGTAAGGAAATCTAAATCACATCCCTGGTCGGGTTGGAGGACATGTTGTTGGTAAAGCAGCGGCCAACCTCGAAGGTGTTCACTCTGGAAGCCCTGCCAAGCTCTCTTCCGTTGTACTAATTCTTCTTCACTTAACTTCACATTCACTGACCGCGTTTCAACGTTAATCTCGATGATGTCGCCATTTTGGATGAGTGCAAGTGGACCACCTACAGCGGCCTCCGGAGATACATGAAGCAAGCAGACGCCAAAAGAAGTTCCAGACATGCGTGAATCGGTGATTCGAATCATGTCTTTCACACCTGCCATGGCAAGTTTTTTCGGAATTGGAATCATTCCCCACTCTGGCATGCCAGGAACACCGACTGCGCCGCATCCTCTAAGAATAAGAACCGAATCTTTAGTCACTGGCAGATCAGGATCCTCGAGTTTGAGACGCATCTCTTCATAGCCTTCGAAGATGAATGCGGGCCCTGAGTGATTGAAGAGCTCTGGTGAAGCGGCTGAAACTTTTAGCAGAGTGCCGTTGGGTGCAATGTTTCCTTTGAGTAATACGAATGCTCCATTTTCACGTAATGGATTACTAATGTCACGCATCGCGCTATTTGGAACTACCACCTGAGCAATCTCTTCGCTCCACTTTTTTCCTGTCGCGCAAATGGCATCCAACTCCATGTGCTTTTCAATTCTTTTCAGAAGCTGAGGTAAACCACCAGCAGCATGAAAATCTTGAATCAAGAATTTCCCCGAAGGTTCTACATCGGCAAGTACCGGAATTTCTTCACCAAGTGAATTGATGTCATCAACAGTTATTTCTCCACCGATACGTCCCGAGCAAGCAAAGATATGAACCAGTGCGTTTGTCGAGCCACCAACTGAGTGGAGCAATCGGATGACATTCCTAAAAGAGGCAGGTGTGGCAATTTTTGCAGGGGTGAGATCCTCTCTCACCATTTCGACTATTCGACGACCAGATGCTCGAGCAGCCTCCCGTCGCTCATCAGTCCCTGCTGGAATCGTGCCGGTGCCTGGCAACATAAAACCAAGCATCTCCGTCATTAAGGCAACAGAACTTGCTGTCCCCATGGTGTTACACGATCCAAGTCCACAACTTAAACACTCTTCAAACTCTCGCCACTCTTCATCTGACATTCGCCCAGCGCGCCAATCTTCAAGCGCTCGCCATAAATCGGTTCCAGTTCCAACTTTCTTACCTTTGAAGAAAGGCGCAGGTCTAGCACCGGCAGTCACCATAATGGTTGGCA
>JBEGVX010000119.1:0-2776 GCA_041178105.1 Actinomycetota bacterium | reverse complement strand
AAATTTCTTTAACAAAAAAGCGACGGTTCTTGATGAAGTCTGGTCATTTCGATCTTTGGGCTTAGAGTCAGTGGCAAGCGCAGCTGCAGATAACTTAGGCGTGAGCAATCCACTTGGGAGTATCTCTTCAGTGTTAGGTGGCGGGGGAACGGGTGGATTAGGAGGATTGAGTAATCCACTGACATCGGGCACGGGTAGCAAATCAATCAGCGATCTCACCGGATTAGGTGCTAGCGCTGCAAAATGCGTACCCGAAGCAAGTCAAGTTATTGGCGCAATTCTTGGAACTGATTCGGTGAGTTCTTTAATCGGCCTAGTAACGACAAATTCTCTGACCTATGCGGCGGGACCACCCAAATACACCGACGGATTTTTGAATTACAAAGTAGCAGGGCTCCATCTCAATCCTGATGGATCTGTTTTCCAAGGTTCTTATGATTTAGTGATGAGCTCAAAAATTGCGCGATGCATCTACGGTTTCGAAGGAGCCGCTCCACTCTATGCAACTGTCTCTGTGGTTAATAGCGATGGTGGCGAGACCACATTAGCGACGGAGAGCGTGAAAGAAGAGGGTGGATGGCTTCGACTTAAAGCGCGAGGTTTTACCTTCTCATCACCAACATTGAAAATTAAATTAACGCAAAATGCTCCAACCGCTCCAACTCAACCAGCTAAAAGTGAAGTTGCTGCTCCCGCTGCTGAGAGCACAAAGAGCGCTGCGCCGCCTGCAAAGAGAATTTCAATTACCTGCGTCAAGGGAAAAATTACTCGGAAGGTCTCTGGAACCGCGCCGAAATGTCCGACAGGGTTTAAAAAGAGGTAATACCTACTTTGTGAGCGCAAGAAGAAGTGCGCTTTCTACTCCTTCGTTGATAATTTTTTCGAGGTAAAAAGCTATATCCTCTTTAAATGGAACAATAGCGCCGAGTTCAGAAGCAAAAATTCTCCCCTCGCCAAATAACTTTTCAATAATCGCACTAGGTGAAGATTCTGCTTCGCCAAGAGCGCGAAGATATTCCAGTGATGGATCTTTCATAGCGGTTGCGACCTCTCCTGGTTCAAAGGAGGGAATCGATGTAACGCAGGCAACCCACGCTGCAATTGTGAGCGCGGTCAATGGCGCCGATTTTCCACTTGCATAGTGCGCAATGGTGGTCTGAGTGATTCGAGGGGGAAGTTTGATTGAGCCGTCAGAGCCAATTCGAGCGATTTTGTCATTGAGTACGGTGTTGGACCAACGAGAGAATAAATCCGTTACATACGAGGTGAATTCAATCGTTGATGGCATGGTAAATGTTGGGAGCATCTCTACTGCCATGAATTTTCGCACCGCTTCTTCAATCAAAGGGGTATTGCGGGCATCGGGAACGGTAACTTTGTGCAGCAGCGCACCGACGTAGGCAATAAGCGAGTGCGAACCGTTGAGTAGTCGAAGCTTCATGGTCTCGTAGGCATCGACCTCGTTCGAAAAAATAACGCCCGCTTTCTCCCATGCCGGTCGCCCCGCAATGAAGTTATCTTCCAGAACCCACATCGAAAACATCTCTGCAGGTACTGGCGCTAAGTCGACTACGTTTAAGCGCTCCGCAACCATTTCGATATGTCGATCTTCAGTGCTAGGAACAATGCGATCAACCATCGAATTAGGAAAAGAGGTGGAAGTTTCAATGAACGTCGTCAGCCGTTCTCGTTCCTGCAAAGACAAGCGCTCGGCAAACTCTAGGAGTACACGTTTTGTTGTCGAACCATTAGCGGTGAGATTGTCACAACTAACGATCGTTACTGGCGCATGATTTAACGCAGCCCGATTGAGCAGAATTCGCGCAAGGAGCCCCACAACTGATTTAGGTGAAGCAAGATTAGCTACATCGTGAATAATTTCAGCACGAGAATGATCTAGGCCGCCAGTTTGCGTTGAGTAGCAATAGCCGCCTTCGGTAATCGTGAGCGAAATAATTTTTACCGAAGGGTCTGATGCAATTTCAATAATTTGATTAATAGATTCTGGACCACCCAATGCGCCAACATGAATATTTGGAATAATTGTTTTATCCGAATCAGGGTGAATATCTAAAACGGTGTAAAGAAAATCCTGTTTGGCAAGTTGATCAACGAGTTTCTTGCTGCGAAGTGAGTACCCGAAAATTCCCCAATCACCGCCCATTTCTGCTACGGCCTCTGCGGTATGTACCGCAAAGTGGGCTCGATGAAAATTACCCATTCCAAGATGCACGATGCCAAGTGGCGGTCGTTTCTTAACCACCAACGCATCGACAGGCGCAGCAGTTAATTGGAGTGATTGAGCGCTCATCCTCTTATTACCAGTCAGTTACTGTGCCATCAAAGGTGCGGGCATAAGGAAGGTACGCAGGGGCATAAGGAAACTTTGCTGCCAACTTCTCGTTGTAATCCACACCAAGTCCGGGAGCGTCTCCGGGATGTAGGTACCCATCTCTCAAGCTATATGCGTGCGTAAAGACTTCACTTACCACTTCGGGATAACCCATAAACTCTTGAATTCCAAGATTTGGTGTCGCGAGATCAACATGGAGCGATGCTGCCATAGTGATAGGGGAGACATCTGATGGACCATGTGGGCCAAATTTGATGCCGTAAAGCGCAGCTAAATCGAAGATTCTTCGAGTATGTGAAATACCACCAGCATGCATTACAGAGCAGCGCACATAATCGAGTTGTTGATTGATAATTAAATCTTTGAAATCCCAAATCGTATTAAATACCTCTCCGATTGCTAGAGGAATTGTGGAGTGCTGTC
>JBEGVX010000118.1:0-6818 GCA_041178105.1 Actinomycetota bacterium | reverse complement strand
CAACAATCAGAAATAGGGCAAGAAAAAAGAGGAGGAGCGCTTCGCCAGCCACTATTGTGGAAGTGAAGCGACGTAGGAAAATTACATTTCTCAAATTCATAATTACCAGTCACTCTCCGTTCTTCTCGCAATTAATTGCTTTTCCAGTCTGCTTCCTCTACCTATCTATTCGCGAAGCCCATCACCGCCGCTTCACCACGGGACAACTTCTCGATCCTCCCAAAGTAAACCAGTCTGATCTACTCCGTGCGTATAACTTCTTGTTGCTAACCAAATGGCAGTCTCTGCACCCTCCGCTGCGGAGCGAGGGGCATCAGGTCCACCCATATCGGTCCTTGAATGATTAGGGCAGGTTGCATCGACAAGTACTCCGCGCGAACCAAGCCCCGTTTCATGCGCAAAATTTCTGACAAATGCATTTACCCCTGCTTTGCTAATTCGATATGGCGCCAACCCGCCGGCATTGCCCGGACCTGACATTCGACCAAGGCACGCGCTCAATACAACGACACGACCATTTCGATTTTCAACTAAATGTTGGCCAAAAATATTAACGACATTAAAAACTCCGGTGAGATTTATATCTAACGTACGATTCCAATCTTCTTTTGTCGCGCGAATAGTTTTTGACATTTTCTCGGACATCACGCCGTGCGAAAGAACAAGAATGTCGAAAGGCGCCAACGACTCGTTAAGTTCCTGTAATTTGTTGTAATCACGGACATCGGAGCAGATACCTGTCACGCCTAACTTTTCAGCTGCTTTGCTTACTCGCTCACGATCCTGACCAAGAATCGTCGTATCGATACCGTGCACGCGCAGTCCGCGAGCAATCTCAAATCCAATACCTCGTGATCCACCGGTGACGAGCGCTCGATTCATACCCATACTCTCCATTGACTAAGCCTGAAGGGCAATGTGAACCGGCATCTCCACATTCCGGACTCCACTTGGCCTCTTCCAACCTCTTCTAACCTCTCCCCGCCTCTTCTAACCTCTTTTATGGAGCCTGATTTCTTGCGGGCCCGCTAACGCCGCCGACGGGCACGTTCTCGCCCGCGCTCCTGGGCGAGCTCTGGACCCTCTCTCCCCTGACCCCAAAAGTTGAGCAACCTCACCCTCTCTATCCGCCACCTAGGGTGATAACTACCCCCAAGGCTCGATACCCTTGCCCCAAACGAGTACTGGGAGAGTCAGTGTCGACTACAGACTTCGCTGGAGATTTTGGCGCCAATGGATGGCTTGTCGATGAAATGTACGAAAAATATCTCGCTAATCCAGATTCTGTAGATGGTCAATGGAAAGCCTTCTTCGCAAATGGCGGACATAATCCAAATACTCAAAGTAATGGCACGCCGTCAACTAATAATTCTGCGGTCCAACCGCCACAAAATTTTGTCGCACCACCCGGCCTTACCCTTCCCGCTTCAGGTGGGCGACCGCCGGCTCCAAAAAGTGCGAATGCAAATGCGAGCGCAAGTGCGAGTACAAGTAGCGCCTCAAGCGCCAGCGCACCGACGGCCTCTGGAAATACTGCGATCACAAATCCAGTTGCCCCGGTTGTACCCCCACCAACAACGGCGAGCGCACAACCTCAATCAGTAATCTCTAAAGCTCCGCGTGCGACAGATCCACTTCCTGCTCAGCCGCTTCAAAAAAGCGCTCCGGTCGTGACATCTCCTTCTGCAGGACAAGTTGATCCGCTCCGCGGTACTGCTGCTCGTGTTGTGACAAACATGGAAGCATCCCTCAACGTTCCAACTGCAACAAGCGTCCGTTCCATTCCAGCGAAATTATTGATTGATAATCGCATCGTTATTAACAATCATATGAAGCGCGCACGCGGCGGAAAAGTTTCCTTTACACACCTCATCGGTTATGCAATGGTCAAAGCGCTCCGCGCAATGCCAGAGATGAATGCGTACTACACCACTATTGAAGGTAAGCCTGCAATCGGTAGACCAGACCATATAAATATCGGCATCGCAATTGATCTTGCAAAGTCGGATGGCACTCGCCAACTATTGGTTCCTTCTATCAAGGGTTGCGAATCGATGGACTTCGCGCAGTTCCTTGAGACTTATGAATCACTTATTAAAAAGGCGCGTACCGGTGCGCTCACCGTTGAAGATTTCGCAGGAACAACTGTTTCGCTCACAAATCCAGGAACAATTGGAACTGTTCACTCTGTGCCGCGTCTCATGGAAGGACAAGGATTAATTCTTGGCGTTGGATCCATGGAATATCCTGCAGAGTTCCAAGGTACTAACGAAGAGACTCTTGCGCGAATGGCAGTGAGCAAAGTTGTCACACTGACCAGCACATATGACCACCGAATTATTCAAGGTGCTCAATCAGGTGATTACCTCCGCCGAATCCACGAGTTACTTCTTGGCGCTGAGGGCTTCTACGACGAGATTTTCACTGCGCTTCGAATACCTTACGTACCCATTAGATGGAATACCGACCTCGAACGGAGCAAGGATGATGACATCCATAAAACCGCTCGTGTTCAAGAGTTAATCCATGCCTTCCGCAGCCGCGGCCATCTCATGGCAGATGTGGATCCACTCGAATTCAAATTACGTATCCATCCCGATCTCGACACTGTTACCCATGGTTTAACGCTCTGGGATCTCGACCGAGAAGTTGCCACCGGCGGCTTTGGCGGTAAACAGTTTATGAAGCTGCGCGACATCCTTGGAATACTTCGCAACGCCTACTGCCGAACAATTGGCATCGAGTACATGCACTTAAGTAATCCTGCTGAGCGTAAATGGATGCAAGCGCGCCTTGAAGTGCCCGCAGAGAATATGGACCGAGAAGAGCAGTTGCGAATTTTGCGCAAGTTAAATAGCGCAGAAGCTTTTGAGACATTCCTGCAGACAAAGTTCGTTGGACAGAAGCGTTTCTCACTCGAAGGTGGCGAATCCGTCATTCCAATTCTCGATGCAATTCTCATTGCCGCGGCAGAAGAGAAGCTGGACGAGGTCTGTATCGGAATGCCGCACCGTGGCCGACTCAATGTCTTGGCAAATGTTGCTGGAAAACCACATGGCCAAATCTTCCAAGAGTTCGAAGGTCATTACCAAGATAATTCCGTTCAAGGTTCTGGCGATGTGAAGTATCACCTCGGAACACAATCTGTCTTCACAGCCGACTCTGGCGCGCAGACAAAGGTTTATCTCGCTGCGAACCCATCTCACCTAGAGGCAGTTAATCCGGTGCTCGAGGGAATCGTCCGAGCAAAGCAAGACAAGATCAATATTCGCGATGCCTTCTCGGTCGTGCCAATTCTTCTCCATGGTGATGCAGCTTTCGCTGGACAAGGTGTCGTTGCTGAAACGTTAAATCTTTCGCAACTTCCTGGCTACCGCACGGGCGGCACCATTCATATTGTGATCAATAATCAAGTTGGCTTCACTACTTCACCAAGCGCAGCGCGTTCTTCTACATATGCAACAGATGTCGCCCGAATGGTGCAGGCGCCGATATTCCACGTTAACGGCGATGACCCTGAGGCTTGTGTTCGCGTAGCTCGATTGGCCTATGAATATCGTCAGGCATTTAATAAAGATGTTGTCATCGACATGATCTGCTACCGCCGACGTGGCCATAACGAGGGTGATGAGCCAAGTTTCACGCAGCCATTGATGTACAAACTTATTGATGCCAAGCGGACCACGCGCACCCTATATATAGAGGCGCTTGTAGGTCGTGGTGATATCACCAGAGAAGAGGCTGACGAGGTCACCCGTGATTTCCAAACTCAACTTGAAGCAATCTTCGCTGCGGTTCATAACAAAGAGGCGAGCGCGCCAAATCTTGATTCCAAGAAGTTGCTAACTCCTGAAGAATCTAATACTGCTATTAGCGAAGAGGTTGCTCGAAAGATTGCTGCGACACAGGTAGCGATTCCTGAAGGGTTTGCCGTTCACACCAAGCTCCTGCCCCAACTATCTCGCCGCGTAGAAATGCTTAACGAAGGCACGATTGATTGGGCGATGGGTGAAGTTCTCGCCTTTGGTTCGTTATTGCTCGAGGGCAAACACATTCGCTTGGCTGGACAAGATGTTGGGCGCGGCACATTTAGCCAACGCCATGCAGTGATTGTTGATGGAAATAACGGCAGCGAATGGATTCCACTTCGGGGATTAATCTCAAATGAGAATCAGTTCTTCGTCGTGAACTCACTTCTCTCCGAGTATGCAGCGCTTGGCTTCGAATATGGTTATTCGGTAGAGCGAGATGATGCGCTCGTACTGTGGGAAGCACAGTTTGGTGATTTCGCTAATGGCGCGCAGACCATCATCGATGAGTTCATCTCTTCAGCGCTGCAAAAGTGGGGCGAGCGTTCCTCGGTTGTGATGCTCTTGCCACATGGATACGAAGGCCAAGGGCCTGATCATTCATCGGCTCGAATTGAACGATTCCTCCAGCTCTGCGCGGAGAACAATATGACCGTTGCACAACCATCGAGCCCTGCCTCTTATTTCCACCTACTCCGTTGGCATATGGCAAACCCCGCTCGCCGACCACTCATTGTTTTTGAACCAAAATCAATGCTTCGTCTAAAAGCTGCCGCTTCGAAATTAGAAGATTTCACGACTGGTAAATTCCAAACTGTTATTCCTGACCCTATGGTTAATAATGCGACCCGATTAATATTCTGTTCTGGAAAGATTTATCACGAACTTGTTGCTGAGCGTGCGAAACTTAATGAATTAACAACTGCAATCGTTCGCATCGAACAGCTCTATCCATTCCCAGCAGCCGCTATTAAAGCTGAAGCCGCAAAACATCCGAATGCGAACATTCTCTGGGTGCAAGATGAACCAGCGAACCAGGGACCATGGCCATTCTTTGCCCTCAATTCGATAGAAGCGCTTGAGGGACGAGCGGTACGACGAGTTTCACGCTTAGCTTCGGCTGCACCTGCGACTGGAAATCACCATCTCCATGAAGAGGAACAGAAAGCGCTCATCTTCGAAGCTTTCCAGCGTTAAATAGTTTAATTTTTACGGCGCCGGACTCGAAAGAGAACTTTTCCCAGTATTTCGTTACCGGTTATCGCTCCCCATGTTCGAGAATCTTGTGACAATGACGTGTTGTCGCCTTCAACCCAGTATGTCTTGTAGTGGCGATTTGGCGAATCCCCTCGAATATCTATTAGGCGCTTAATAAAGATCACGCCAGGTTGTTCCTCGCGTTCAATGAGAAGTACGCGGCCAACTTTTAACCCTCCCGGCTCAACTCCTGGTCGGATTAAACGGACTAGGAGCCAATCACCGTCGCGGTAGGTAGGTGCCATTGACTCGCCCGCTACAAGGACGGTTCGCAATCTAAAGGCAGCCGATAGCCAACTCATAACAAGAGCGTATCGAGAAGTAGGAGAACGGCACAGATAGCCAGCGGCCCATCGCCCACTAATTTTGCTCTTACTTTCGAATTTCGCTTCAATCGCTCGAGAGGTAGGCTCTACCTAACTCGATCTAATTCGATCTAACTAGACCTAACTAGACCTAACTAGCTCGAAGACGAGAAGTTATTACACGTTCTGAGGAGTTTTTATGAAGAATATTCTTACACCAACGCTCACTGTGTATGCACACTGCGATCTTCCATGTGGTGTCTACGACCCAGCTCAAGCAAAAATTGAAGCACAGTCAGTTAAAGCTGCGATGGAAAAATATAATGCGAGTAGTGATCCAGATTTCAAGGCGCGTGCAGTTGCAATTAAAGAAGAGCGCTCGCATCAAGTAAAAGAGCACCTCTGGGTTCTTTGGACCGATTACTTCAAGCCAAATCACTTTGAGGCTTACCCAAATCTGCACTCGCTCTTTAACGAGGCGACGAAACTTGCTGGCGCTGCAGGAACTAAGGGAAGTAACGATGTTGCAGTTGCGGAGAAGTTACTGGCCAAAATAGATGAGATCGCCGATATTTTCTGGGCAACTAAAAAGTAAAGCTAGAAATAAATCTAGAAGTAAGGCAAGAAGTTAAATAAAAATTTCTGCAAGCAAGCGCGAGGGAGTCGAAAGTTTAATTCCCTCGCGTTAGCGCTTCTGCGGCGGCCTTTGCAATAAATGAAACCCTATCGACAAGCACTCGTGTGATTGTTCCTTGTGCAATTAGTCGGGTACCACTATGACATTGAACGTCGAAGATAATCCTTTTCCCAACCACTGATGCGACAGTCGCTGTTGCGACAGCCTCGTCACCTACGCTTGCTGTCGCGATGTGATCCATCTCGATTCGAACGCCCACAGTTGTCTCGCTCTGTTCAAGAAACTCGGCGAGCGCAGCAATCGTGGCGCTCTCTGAGAGAGCAATGATCCCTGGAGTGCCAAGAACAGGAACATCGCCGCTACCGAGCGCAATGGCTGTATCTCCATGGCGAACTGTCATTCTGGAGAGGCCAACTGCTCCAATAAAACGTTCTGGGCTCATCCGTGCGCTCCTGCTTTACCACTGCTTGGCTTGATAACAAGAAGCGGATCGCCCTCTTGGATTACATCGCCAGGTATCACTCCGATATCAACAACTTCACCATCTATTTCGGCGAGCACTGGAATCTCCATTTTCATTGATTCCAACAAGAGGAGAGTCTGACCTGTACTGACCTGGTCGCCAACCGCTACAGAGACTTCCAAGACATTAGCCACCATCTCGGCTCGAATAGTCTGATTCACGTTCTACAACTTAGCCCAACTCGGGGTTACTAGGTGGTATTCCCACGGAATAAGAATTAATTCACAGAACGGTTGCTACTACTCCTCTTCGCTCTCATATCGCTCATGAATCTCCACTCGGGTATG
>JBEGVX010000117.1:0-3019 GCA_041178105.1 Actinomycetota bacterium | reverse complement strand
CCCGTTGGGCCAAGGGCCTTGTGTCCGGAGAAAGCCAGAAAATCAATATCAAGCTCACTGATATTTACTTTCATGTGGGGAACAGATTGGCATGCATCGAGCAGAATAATTGCGCCACATTTTCGAGCGCGAGCAGTGATTGGCGCTAAATCTGTAATCGCTCCAGTGACATTTGACTGATGGGTTATTGCAACTACTGCAGTATTGCCATCAACTACGCTCTCTAGATTTCTTAAATCAAGCCGGCCTTCTTCTGTGACGGAAAGCCAGCGAAGTTGCGCCCCTGTTTTTTCGGCAAGGTGCTGCCAAGGTAATAAGTTGGCGTGATGCTCGAGCTCGGAAACAACGATATTTTTTGAGCTATCAATAAAAAAGGGTGAACTTTTATCTAGCTTGCCAGATACGCCTAAACTTGAGTTGAGGAAACCATAGGAAACGATATTTATCGATTCAGTTGCGCTCTTAGTAAAGATAATTTCTTCTGTGTTCGCGTTGAGGAAGTTCGCAACTTTGGAGCGAGCGCCTTCAAAGGCATCAGTAGCTTCTTCGGCAAGAAGGTGTGCGCCGCGGTGCACCGCTGAATTGTGATGAAAATAAAATTCCCGTTCCGCATCGATCACTACTCGAGGTTTCTGTGAGGTGGCACCACTATCCAAATAAATTAATTTCTTTCCGTTGCGCACCAGCCGTGAGAGGATAGGGAAATCCTCTCGCAACGTGGTGACATCAAAGGAAGACATTAGCTACGCGTGTACTCCGCATAACCTTGCGCCTCTAAGCGATCTGCAAGTTCCGCGCCGCCCTGTTCCACAATTTTGCCGCCAGCAAAGACGTGCACAAAATCTGGCTTGATGTATCGAAGAATTCTTGTGTAGTGAGTGATGAGCATAATTCCAACGTCACTCTTAGATTTAATTCGGTTAACTCCTTCAGAAACAATCCGAAGGGCATCAACGTCGAGCCCTGAATCCGTTTCATCGAGAATTGCGATCTTGGGTTTCAATAACTCCATTTGCAGGATCTCATGGCGCTTCTTTTCGCCTCCAGAGAAGCCTTCATTCACATTTCGCTCGGAGAAGGATGGGTCCATCCCAAGTGCGCTCATCGCATCTTTAACTTCGCCCACCCAAGTGCGCACCTTTGGAGCCTCGCCGCGAATCGCAGTGGCCGCCGTGCGAAGGAAGTTGGAGACTGATACGCCCGGAACTTCAACTGGATACTGCATCGCGAGAAAGAGACCTGCTTGTGCGCGCTCGTCAACGCTCATCTCGAGAACATCAACGCCATCGAGCGTGACGCTCCCTCCAGTAATCGAATATTTAGGGTGTCCAGCAATTGAATATGCAAGAGTGGATTTACCGGAACCATTTGGTCCCATGATTGCGTGGGTTTCGCCGCCCTTGATAGTGATGTCAACGCCTTTGAGGATTTCGCGCGCACCGTTCTCGGTATCCACTGATACTTGAAGATTCTTAATCTCTAATACTGACATTGCTCTCTTCTCGCTCTCTCGTCTGGCTAGTTCTGGCTAGTTCTGGCTAGTTCTTTGAAATGGTGATGTTTTCACCATCGATAGTGACATGAAATTTTGTTGCTGGCGCAGTTGCAGGTGGAGTAGCTACGGCGCCGGTTCGGATATCAAACTCGGCTCCGTGAAGCCAACATTCAATAAGTGGCCCATTCATCTCGCCCTCACTAAGTGATGCATCTGAATGGGTGCAGGTATCGCCAATTGCATAAACCTGATCTTCAAACAACGCGACACAAACAGGAACGCCATCGACAATCACAAGCTTTGGCACTCCAGGGGTTAATTCGCTCTTTAAAATAGTGCTCATCACACATTCACCTGTTCGAGCTCACGATCTATTCGAGCCATCAATCGCTCTTCGATGGTCTCTACTTTGATATTTCGAAGAAGTTCAGCGAAGAAACCTCGTAAGACTAGACGTCGGGCTTCCGTGGAAGGAATGCCACGTGACATGAGATAGAACAATTGATCATCATCAAATCGTCCTGTAGCACTGGCATGTCCAGCTCCAACAATCTCGCCAGTTTCAATTTCTAGATTCGGGACAGAGTCTGCTCGCGCACCATCAGAGAGCAGAAGGTTTCGATTTAGTTCGTAGGTATCGGTGCCAATTGCCGTCGGTCGAATTGCTACATCGCCAAACCAAACGGTGCGGGCAGACTCGCCTAAGAGCGCGCCCTTGTAGGTAACTCGAGAGCGGCAATGGGGCTTGTCGTGTTCAACATGAACACGATGCTCTAAATGTTGGCCGCTAGTTGCAAAGTAGAGGCCGTAGGCATCTACTTCTCCACCTGTTGCCAAGAAGTTCACGCGTGGCAGGAGACGAACTGTTGCACCACCGAGCGTGACTTCAATGAGCGTGAGCTTTGCATCCTTACCTATCAGAGCCTGATGTCGGCCAAGGTGAGTGGCATCGTTCTCCCACTCTTGAAGGGAGGTGAAAGTTAGATGTGCGCCATCACCTAATTCAATTTCGACATCTTCCGAGAGAATTGCCGAACCTGAGTTGTGCACAATTACCGTCGCCTTGGAGTGACGACCAGCCTTAATTAAAATTCGTTCGAAATTTGCATGAGATAGCGAAGCGCCGGCTCGATCCAGCAGAATTGGTTCGTTCACTTCCAGCTCAGCAGGAATTTCAATAACAAGAACTTCACTTGCCTTTGAAATTACCAAGGTGGCAGCAAAATCCTGAGGATCTATCAGTGGCGCGCTCCCCGTTTTTGTGGAGATCTCTACTCCTTCGGGCGCGGAGAGATTTGCGACCAGACTCTTGCCGGATTCGAAACTTCCATCGAGCACGCCCATGATCCGCGACAGTGGAGTAAATCGCCATGCCTCTTCGCGACCAGAGGGAAGCGATGACGTTGCTACTTGTGCAGTAGTCATTAGCCGACCGCTCCTTCCATCTGCAGTTCAATAAGGCGGTTGAGTTCTAGCGCGTACTCCATTGGAAGTTCGCGGGCGATTGGCTCGACAAATCCACGC
>JBEGVX010000116.1:0-5954 GCA_041178105.1 Actinomycetota bacterium | reverse complement strand
TTGATCTTGGACGCTGCGCATGAAATCACTCACTGCAACAATCGGGCCAGTTGTTCCCTCAAGTTTTGTGGCGACATAGGCGCGCTGTGGTGCATCTGGATGCATCATGTTGTGGCGATCGATCTCGAGGCCATTGCGGCGAAGTTCATTCCATGAGGTGACCGACCAAATGTCGGCGCTCACATTCCAATCGTTCTTTAGTAACTCTTGCGCCTTGAGCGCCCAGTTCACCGCTACGCCGGAGGCAAGAATTTGCGCAGTATGTGCGCCATCAGCAGGTGCAGCTTGCAGGTGGTAAATACCTTTAAGTAGACCATCGATATCTAAATTCTCGGGCTCAGCTGGTTGGACATATGGTTCGTTGTAGACAGTGAGGTAGTAATAGATGTTCTCGCTATCTTCGCCATACATTCGCTTGATGCCATCTTTAACGATATGACCGACTTCGTATGCGAATGCTGGGTCATATGCAACGACTGCTGGATTAGTAGAAGCGAGAAGATGTGAATGTCCATCTTCATGTTGCAGACCTTCGCCATTGAGCGTGGTGCGACCTGCGGTTGCACCTAGGACAAAGCCACGGACGAGTTGATCTGCAGCTGCCCAAAACGAGTCACCAGTTCGTTGGAAGCCGAACATCGAATAGAAGATGTAGATCGGAATCATTGGTTCGTTATGGGTGGAGTAGGAGCTTCCTACGGCGGTGAAAGAGGCAACTGAACCTGCTTCGTTAATTCCTTCATGGAGAATAACCCCCGAAGTTGATTCTTTGTAGGAGAGCATAAGTTCGCGATCCACGGCAGTGTATTTCTGGCCATGTGGTGAATAAATTTTCATAGTTGGAAAGAGTGAATCCATTCCGAAGGTGCGCGCTTCGTCAGGAATGATTGGAACAATTCGAGAACCAATCTCTGGATCCTTTGCGAGGTCCTTCAGTAAGCGAACAAACGCCATTGTCGTTGCAACGGCTTGATGGCCAGAGCCGCGCTTTGCCGATTCGAATGCGCTCTCTGCAGGTGCGCCAAGTGGTCGTGATTTAGCGCGTCGGGTGGGTAGGAATCCACCGAGCGCTTGTCTGCGCTCCATGAGGTACTCAAGTTCTTTAGAGCCCTTAGGGAACGAGAGGTATGGCGGAAGATATGGATCAAGCTCTTCATCTTTAACTGGGAGTTGGAGGCGATCGCGGAACTCTTTGAGATCCTCTGCGGTCATCTTCTTCATTTGGTGGGTGGCATTTCGACCTTCGAAGTGAGAGCCAAGCGTCCAGCCTTTAATTGTTTTTGCCAAGATAACAGTTGGCTGCCCAGTGTGTGTCACTGCTGCGTTGTAAGCAGCGTAAAGCTTCTGATAATCATGACCACCGCGTTTAAGATTCCAAATCTTGTCGTCGCTCCAGTTCGCGACCATCGCAGCAGTACGAGGATCTTTTCCGAAGAAGTGCTCTCGAACAAATCCACCATCTTCTGCTTTATAGGTTTGGAAATCACCATCAAGAGTGGTGTTCATGATGTTAACGAGCGCACCCTCGCGATCTTGTGCGAGCAACTCATCCCATTCACGACCCCAAACAACTTTGATGACATTCCATCCAGCGCCACCAAAGAGTGATTCCAGCTCTTGAATAATTTTTCCGTTGCCGCGGACTGGGCCATCAAGCCTCTGCAAGTTACAGTTAACGACGAACGTTAAATTATCTAAACGTTCACGAGCTGCAAGTGAGATTGCGCTAATGCTCTCTGGTTCATCAATTTCACCATCACCAAGAAATGCCCATACACGTTGATCACTTGTATCTTTGATTCCACGGTTATGTAAGTAACGATTAAAGCGCGCTTGGTAAATTGCATTAAGTGGACCAAGTCCCATGGAGACCGTTGGGAATTGCCAGAACTCCGGCATTAAACGTGGATGCGGATAAGAGGAGAGTCCGCCACCTGCGTGTGAGAGTTCCTGTCGGAAACCATCCATCTGTTGTTCTGTTAATCGTCCTTCAACGAATGCGCGACCATAGACGCCAGGGCTTGCATGTCCTTGGAAGAAAATTTGATCGCCGCCACCTGGATGTTCTTGTCCGCGGAAGAAATGATTGAAGCCGACTTCATAGAGCGAAGCAGAAGAGGCGTACGTTGAGATATGTCCACCAACGCCTACTCCTGGTCGTTGCGCGCGATGGACAGTGATAGCTGCATTCCATCTGATGTAGGCGCGAATTCGCCGTTCTAAAAATTCATCACCAGGAAACTGTGGTTCGCGATCTGGTGGGATGGTGTTGATGTAATCAGTAGTACGAAGTGAGGCAACTCCAACGCCATTTTCACGGGCGCGTTGCAACATGCTTAATAAGAGGTAGCGAACTCGCTCTGGACCATCGCTTTTAAGTGCGGCATCGAGTGATTGGTGCCATTCATTAGTCTCTTCGGGGTCGCTATCAACCAGTTGATCAATCAACTGGATATCAGTGTCTTTGGGGAGTTCCCGAGACATATCACTCCTTGCCTAGGCCGGAAAATGAGCGTTCCCTTCAGCGCCTTATCTTCCCCCCTTGACCCCTTGTCGGCATAATCGAGGGTTCATATCGGCCTTCCTCTTGCCAAGTGGGTGGCTTTGGTAGTGGGATTAAGCCTTGTAGGGGGCGCATAGGGCGCCGTGCAGACTTTTGGATGGGATGTGAGTGAGCAGCATAGGAATGGCTGCCCGGTTAGGAATAAAGCCGGGAGATTTGATTTTGGAGAGCGGTCGGCGCGATGATGCTGATGACGCTCTACGTAAGGAAATTTTCACCGCCGCAGGCAGTGAGCCAGTTGGCGAAGGCGCGCAAGAAGTGGTCGATGTGGTCCTCTTGTGGTGGCGCGAAGATGATGGTGATCTCGTTGATGCGATGGTTGATTCGCTGACATTTCTTGATGCTCATGGAGTGATCTGGTTATTTACGCCGAAGGTAGGGCGAGCAGGTCATGTTGAACCGAGCGATATTCAAGAGAGCGCACAGACTGCTGGGTTGGCTCAAACCTCGACCTTTGCTGCTGGCGCGGAATGGAGTGCGACGAAATTAACTGCTCCAAAAGGCGGACGGCGCTAAATACCACCATAATTGCGTGAGGTTTTTGAGAGTAATCAATTAAAAGAGAGAGAGCGAGAGCGAAAATGTCGGCACCTGCAGTGGGAACTTTGGCACCAGAATTTGAACTTACCAATCAGCATGGAGAGAAAGTTTCACTTGCATCATTTCGCGGCAAGAAAAATGTTGTCGTAATTTTCTATCCCTTTGCGTTCTCGGGAATCTGCACTGGTGAACTTTGCTCACTACGCGATGACCTTGCGGCATTTCAAAACGATAACGTTGAACTCCTTGCGATTTCATGCGATCCAATGTTTAGCTTGAAGGCATTTGCAGAACACGAGGGATATAAATTCTCACTCCTTGCAGATTTCTGGCCACATGGTGAAGTGGCAAAGGCATATGGCGTATTCCTAGCCGAGCGCGGTATGGCATCACGTGGCACCTTCATTATTGATAAGTCCGGAAAAATCGCATGGAGCGTTCTTAATGGACCCGGCGAAGCTCGCGATGTTGCCGCATACAAGGCAGCCCTAGCAAGCCTTTAGTTTTTAGTCGCATTTCTAACTAGTTTTTATGGGTTAGACTTGCGCCATTGGGTGGTTAGCTCAGCGGTAGAGCGCCTCGCTTACACCGAGGATGTCGGGGGTTCGAAACCCTCACCGCCCACACTGGAAAGTAGTTCAAGCTACTTACTTTCCGTCCAAAAGCTTGAAAATATTCAGATTCATAACTCCTTACTAATCTCATGCAGATAAGGAGTTAATTTTGTGTAAAAGTCATCAACGGCAATTCCGAAACTATTAAAAAAGTTAATTTTCCAATCAGATGAGTTTGCAAATGATTTGATGAATCGCTCTACCGAAGAATGCCCGTATACGGCAACTAATACCTCAGATCCATAGGATCCAAGCAGATATGCTGCTGCCGTCAATGCCTGGGTGTGTCTGGGATTTGGGAATTCAATAGATTGCATAAGGTTTTTTACAGTTGAGGCACTGTTTTTTTGTAACAAAGTTTTCATTTCACCGAGATTGGCATTTTTGAAATCCGAAGAATATTGACGATGCATCTCTCCACGAGTCACTAAATTGGCATCAAATGGAAAATAGCCGATAGCCTCTCCATAAAATTGGGCCATACCTTCCACTAGCCAAAGTGGGGCAATATTCCAATATTCTGCATTTCCTGAAGTTTGGGCAAGATGCGTGTACTCATGAGCAGATGTTGATTTATTCCAGAGACTTCCACCTAAGCCCTGTTCATAAATCCAAGGACCTTTGCCACTTCTTCCCGCTGTCGCATTCCCGCAATAAGCCTTAGAACACGAAGCGGCACTACGAAAAGTTTCGGCACCAGCAAATTGGGTGTATTTAGCCTTCGCCCAATCTAGGTCTGTGAAGTCGTAGAAGAGAACTTCCAGCTGTTCTTTTGGCTGGTAAACATTAGACCAAAGTTTCGCCGCTTTGCTTAGCGAATCTTTTTCAGAAGCAATCACTGAAGGACTTTGATTTGGTCCAATATTAAAGTTCAAGTAGGTATTCACATAATTAGATTTGCCTATGGCGTCATTGACTTCTTGACGAGATCTGTCATAAACACTTTTTGGATTCAAACTGTCTATTCCAACTGCTTCAACACGTTCTACTCGCGGCATTTCCTTCGGCCGCTCTTGTGGAACAGGAGATGGAGATGCAAAAACAGATTTTGTTGGTTCTGGGATGGGCTGCGAGGTTTGTTTAGATAGTGTCACTCCCTTATTCCAAACTAATTTCGTGCCAGACCTCACGCAAGTAAATTTTTTGGTGCTGGTTAGGCTGATGCTGCCAAATTTCTTGCAGGGACTTCCAGCTTTGACTGCAGAGTGTGCAGGAATGACACACAGGGAGGCAGTGAGAATGGTCGTGATAACTAGGGATAGCCGTTTACCCATGACAAGAGGGTAATTGAGAGCATGCATTCTTAAACAAGGCAAAGTAGTCCAATTTAGGGCAAGAATATTGTCGTAAACCCTCACCGCCCACGTTTGTTAAATTCAATATCTAATTCCTTAAATCGCATGAGTGTGATTTGAGCATGGATGCGCACCTTTTCAATCTCAGATTTTGCCGCAAGATTCAGTGGCTCCACTATTGTTTCCCCAATGTTGCACAAAATCCGAGTCAAATTAAATTGGGTGTCTCCATCTCCTCGCCCTAGTTGAGTAATGAGAATTTTTACAAGAAATACTTTCTGATCATCCGGCACTAATACTGACGCCGCGCGCCATGCGGTTGACGCAACTAAATCATCAGGGTCAAAGAGATGGTCTGTGGTAATTAGGGAGTAGTTCTCTTTGTCGCCAATCTTTGAAAGAGTATGAAGCGCCTGACTTCTTGCCTGGGGAATTACTGATTTCAATTCTGGAATAAGGTGTGTGAGTACTTGCTTTCTATCGTGGCGCATTAACGCCCACGAGAGCGTGTCACGTACGAAAAAATCTCTCTCAATCGCACATTGTGAAACAAGGATCTTTATGTACTCGGAATCCGGATAAGTCCCCGCCGTTAAAGCAGCCTTGAGGCGTACGGACTGGTCGGAAGAATTAAAGTGATCTTGAAGTCCTGGCATGTGAAGTTAATCTTTTTGACGGGTGTAGGCCCAGACATCGTGTTTATCTAAATCTAAATGGTGTCCATGCATTTTAAGAATCGTCACAATCTGACCTTTATGTTCTGCAGCATGCATTTGAGCTTGAGTAAGAATGACAGAGCGAGGATATGTAGCTGGGCCATTTTCGTCATCGAATGTCATCAGATCATCATCAAGTTGTGCCTGATTAATTAACAATTGATCAAGGCGTGCGAGCTTGCCGGCTTCCAAGGAGAGAATCTCATGGTTGTTTATAGGAATAACC
>JBEGVX010000115.1:0-3903 GCA_041178105.1 Actinomycetota bacterium | reverse complement strand
TTTGCGTCCGTCCTGGCAAGCCAAATGCCGCAGCGTCTGGTGTATTTTCTAACATCATTCGAGAGCCGCTAGTCGGTATTGAAACTACATTGTCGGTATCAAAAAATGTTTCGATGATCTTTGCTTCCCCGAAATCTGCCGTGGGCTTTCTGGTTCACGCCGCCCAGCTTGATAGCTCACTCTTGGGTGATCGCCGTTCGATGACCATGCCTGGAGTACATGCCACCATCGGTGATGAAATTGATGCGCTTCGCCGGGTCGCTGGTGAAAAAGTTCTTTCCTATATTAAGGAGAACCATGATGCTTTCGCCCAGAAAATGGTTGATGCCTGGAATTTTCCAGCATTTCCTGCAACCCGCGCGCGAAGTCTAGGATTCACCTGCGAGAAGACTTTTGATGAATTAATTCAACTTCATATCGAGACTGAACTCGATGGAAAGATTCCGGGGCAAAACGCATGAGCGCTAAAAAGTTTGCAGCAGTAACAGGAGCAAATCGCGGTATAGGTCGCGTCACAGCAATAACCTTGGCAAAGAGCGGTTGGCAAGTAGCTCTACTTGGTCGCGATAGCGCTGGTGTCGCAGAAGTGGCTAGAGAGATTGGCGCAGCTGCACTTCCAGTTAAATGTGATGTTGGTAATCGAACTTCAGTTGCAGAAGCCTTCGCCAACATTAAATCTAATTTTGGTCGCCTTGACTTACTTTTTAACAACGCAGGCGTGGTACCTCCCGCTTCACTGTTAGAAGATGTAAAAGAGGAAGATTGGCAGAGAATTTTTGATATCAATGTCAGCGGTACTTTTTACTGTATTCAAGAGGCATTTGCGCTCATGAAAGATCAAGACCCTCAAGGTGGACGGATCATTAATAATGGATCCTTATCGGCACATATGCCTCGACCAAATTCAGCGCCATACACAGCATCAAAACATGCAATCACCGGAATTACCCGCGCAACCGCTTTAGATGGTCGTAAGTACAACATCGCTTGCAGCCAGATAGATATTGGCAATGCCGATACCAGCATGGCATCGAGCCAGAGAGAGGGCGCACTTCAGCCGAATGGAACAAGATTGTCTGAACCAGTAATTGATGCACAAATAATTGCCAATGCAGTTGACCATATGGCTTCGCTACCGTTGGAAGCCAACGTTCAATTCATGACTGTGATGGCCACCAAGATGCCCTACATCGGTCGGGGTTAAGAGTTAATCACTAACTCCAAGGACGGGCATCGACCGGGTCTTCCCAGCTTGGAATCGGTGCCTGTAACGGTTCTTTGATCCACAAAAACTGACCATTTACCTGATCATGTGACTTGGAAACTATTTCAAGAACAAGTTCCATAGCTTTTTTCGGATCATCGCCACCGGTCTCTGCGACCCAATTAACCCAACCCGTGTAGTCCTTTCCAACTTCCCCTAGAGCAAGAGCTTTCTCCTTGATATCAGCCCACATTTCGGTCTTTACATCACCTGGGTGAATGACATTTGCCGTAACACCAGAGCCCGAAATCTCTGCCGCTAAGTGGCGGGTAAATTGATTGAGCGCCACTTTCGAAGTGCCATACGCACTGTTGAGCGCCCCAGGGGGATGGAGCGCTGCCGCAGAACTTACGTTGATTACCCGACCCCATTTTTTCGACAACATCCCAGGTAGGAAAACCCGAGTTGTGAAATATGGAGCCAAAGTATCAATAAGGATTGTTTTTGCCCACTGATCTGGATCAGTATTGTGAATCAGATCAATTGGTCCGAATACTCCGGCTGCGTTAACTAGAACTTGCACGTCGCCATGTTCTTTCTTAACTCTACTCGCAAGAGCGTCAACCTCTTTGTAATCACTAACATCACACTCGTACGGAAAGATTCCATTAGGCGATTCTTTTGCTAGTGAATCAAGCGCTGACTTGCTGCGGGCCACCGCAATAACTTTATGCCCCGACTTGGCCAAGCCAAGTGCGATTTCGCGACCGAGCCCACGACTGGCGCCCGTTACAAGAGCAAGAACATGATCTGACATGACAATACTTTTCTACTTGTTGCCAGCATTAGTGCGCAGATTGAATACCTCACGCACTTCGCTTGAGTCAACAATTCCCTCCGCATTGAACTCCATTAGTGGTGCCATGTACTCGCCCCACTTATCGTGGATCTCAGTGTGCCAAAGTCGATCCCACGCATCAGGATCAGAAATCTCTGAATACAAGAAAAGTACAGGATCATTTTCAAAGATAGTGATCTGTGCAATGCCCTGTCGCTCAATCTCAGCAACTAACTCTGGCCAAATCTCATCGTGATGGCGTTTGTACTCTGCTAATCCGCCTGGCTTTAACTTCATAGTAAATGCTCTTTTAATCATTTCTCCCCCTAATTTGTTGGTTTCTTTTTATGCTATTCATTTATCAGTTTAATCAATTCAGATTCATCAACATCATTCACTTCTCGCCGGGTTTCACCATTCTTAATTACATATATGCGGTCACAGAGATTAGTTAACTCTGCGATTTCAGTCGAGCGAAATAGCACCCCTTTTCCGGAGTCTGCGATCTCTCGAATTAGCCGGAACAGCTCCGATTTCGCTCCTATATCCACCCCACGCGTTGGATCATCCAATAAGACGAGCTTCGGGTTGATTTCGAGCCACTTTCCAATGACAACCTTCTGTTGGTTTCCACCCGATAAGTTACCCACTCGTATATCAACGTGCTCAGTCTTCACACCAAATCTTTCGACAAGTCTCTTCGCACGAGTTGCAAGCCCACTTTTCGTAATTATTGCTGTTCCGTGTTTGTGGCCGCCAATTGCAACGTGCGACAAGTTATCAGCAACACTGCGCTCCATCATGAGCCCAACACGTTTTCTGTCGGCAGGTACTAGCGCAACTTTGTCACGTACTGAGTTCTGCGGTGAGAGCGTTGTTCGCTCCTTGCCTTCTAAATAAATTACTCCACCAGATTTTGGCTTCGCACCAAAGAGGGTTTCAAGCAACTCATCTGCCCCTGAACCAATCAACCCTGCAACACCCACAATCTCACCCGCATTTACGGTGAGATTTACATCTTGAATCTGGCCAAAATTTTTCAAATTCTTTACTTCAAGAATATTCTCTTTCTCTTTATTGATGCCCTGGCTTTTCTCTCCACTCGATATACGTGTTGATTTTTCCTCACCAACAATGCCTGCAATAACAGCAGCGCGGTCCAACTCTTTTGTTGGCCGCGAGAAGACCAAAGAACCATTGCGCATCACAGATATTTGATTTGCCACCGCAAATACCTCATCAAGACGATGAGAAACATAGAGAACGGTGGTGCCTTGCGAAGGTAATTGTCTAACTAGTTCAAGAAGGCGGTCACTCTCACGTGCATTCAAAGCTGAAGTTGGTTCATCTAAAATCAATAATTTCGGTTTTTCGATAATTACTCGTGCTAACTCAATTAGCTGTTGATCTGAAATAGCCAGATCGCCAAGAGTCGCATATAAATCAACATTGAGGCCGATAGATTCAAGAACAGGACCTGCGATTTCTTCCATCGGCTTGCGAGAGATAAAAGGTCCACGCCGGATTTCGCGATCAGGAAAGAGATTAGTCAACACGTTTCGATGTTGGAATAGGCGCAGTTCCTGGTACATGATTCCAATACCAAGTTTGCGTGCTAATTGCACAGTTATTTCTGGGTAGCTAACTCCATCGATCGAAATTGACCCCGAGTCAGGGGTAACGCCACCAGAAAGAATTTTCATAAAAGTTGATTTTCCAGCGCCATTTTCGCCCACAATGGCATGAACGATATTCCGTTCCAAATCAAGCTTGAGATTATCTAAAGCTTGAACTCCACCATAGCGCTTAGAAAGTGAACGGACGGAAATCACATCGCGAGAGGAGTTGCTACTCACTTGTG
>JBEGVX010000114.1:0-3622 GCA_041178105.1 Actinomycetota bacterium | reverse complement strand
AGACGAGATTAAATAGCGTTCTCGATAGTATGGCGGATGTGAATAACGGAACGGAAATCCGAGAGTTGGTCATCGTCGGATCAGGACCAGCTGGATACACCGCAGGCGTATATGCCGGGCGGGCCCAATTAAAACCACTTCTCTACGAAGGTTCTGTTACCGCCGGTGGTGCTCTCATGAACACTACTGAAGTCGAAAACTTTCCTGGATTTCCAGAGGGCATCATGGGACCAGATCTCATGGATGCAATGCGTAAACAAACTGCGCGCTTTGACGTAGATATCGTTACTGATGACATCGTCGAAATGAAACTCGATGGTGATGTGAAAGTTCTCAGAGATGGCAGTGGTAATGAGATTCGCACAAAAGCAGTAATTCTCGCCACTGGATCTGCATATCGTGAGATTGGGTTAGAAAATGAGAAGCGACTCTCTGGACGAGGGGTTTCTTGGTGCGCCACATGCGATGGATTCTTTTTCCGCAATCAAGTAATTGCGGTTGTCGGTGGTGGTGATAGCGCAATGGAGGAAGCAAATTTCCTTACCCGATTTGCAGAGAAAGTAATTCTCGTACATCGACGTGATTCGTTACGTGCATCAAAAATTATGGCTGATCGCGCCAAAGCAAATCCCAAAATTGAATTTTTGTGGAACACCGAGGTAATTGATGTCTTGGGCGATGAGAAGGTAACAGGATTAAAAATTAAAAGCACTGTTGATGGTAAAGAGGGAACCCTTGATGTGACGGGCTTATTTGTTGCTATCGGTCACGATCCACGAAGTGAACTCATAAAGGGACAGATTGAGCTCGATGACGAGGGTTATGTTTTAGTAGGTGGAGTTGGCCGTGCCGGAACTGCCACCAACATTAAAGGGGTGTTCGCTTGTGGCGATTTGGTCGACCATACCTATCGACAGGCAATTACCGCCGCAGGTTCTGGATGCGCAGCAGCTCTGGATGCTGAACGTTTCCTTGCCGGGCACTAGAGTTTTCACTATAGATAAGAGGAGAGAAAATGGGCGCAACTAAACCAGTGACCACTGCAACTTTTGATGCAGAGGTGCTAAAGAGCAGTACTCCGGTACTCGTAGATTTTTGGGCCGAATGGTGCGGGCCATGCCGAGCGGTTGCACCAATTCTTGAAGAGATTGCTAATGAGCACTCAGCAAAAATCAAAATCGTGAAGCTAAATACCGATGAAGAGAGCGCAATCGCAATCAAGTATGGAATCACTTCTATTCCTACTATGAACCTCTTTGTTAATGGTCAGGTTGTTAAGACCATCATCGGAGCGCGTCCGAAGCCGGCAATCATGAAGGAACTCGAAGGTTTCATTTAAGTCGTGGACAATATTGCCGAGGCGCTGGCAAAGCCTGGTGATAGCAGTCAAGTTGTCACCGAAACAATCGCATCCCTTGCGCGACTTGGTTTACTTCGCAATTCACCAACTTCATTTGATGAAGATGTCGTCGCTGCGTTGGCTCATTTTCAGCAGTCTCGGGGCCTTTCGGCCACTGGCGTCTTAACGCGAAGCACTTATCGAGCGCTTGAAGAGGCGCGTTGGCGATTAGGTGATCGAAACCTTTCTGTTACACCTGGCGCGCTCATGCGTGGTGATGATGTCACAACCTTGCAGCAACGATTAACTGAGATGGGTTTTGATTGTGGGCGTATTGATGGACTTTATGGCGCGCTCACCGAGAGCGCTGTCAAGGATTTTCAACGACAGGTAGGTCTTGCCTCGGATGGCATCGTGGGCGTCGGTACTTATAAAGCTTTGATCCGATTAATTGGAACGGTAAAAGGCGGAGCGCCAGCCAATCTTCGCGATGAATATTTAGTGCGACGCCGTGGACCAGCTCTAAATGGCAAGGTGATTGTTCTAGATCCAAGTTTTGGTGGCGAGGCTAAAGGTTGTGAAGCCTTCGGGCTAAATGAAGCTCAAATAGTTTTCGATGTTGCGCAGAGACTCGAAGGACGGTTATCCGCACTTGGCGTTCGCACCTTTTTAACGCGCGGAAAAGAGACTAACCCCTCTGAATTGGATCGTATAGATTTCGCTAATAGAAGTGGTGCGGATCTTGTTATTTCGATACACCTAGAACAACAGAAGAATTCCATTGCTTCGGGAGTTGCCACCTACTACTACGGTGTCGATGCACAAGAAATCCACTCGGTCGTGGGAGAGAAACTTGCAACCCTGGTACAACGTGAGATTTCAGCGCGGACAGATTTAGTTAATTGTCGAACTCATGCGAGAACTTGGGAGCTACTCCGCTTAACTAAAGCGCCGGCGATTCGAGTTGATCTCGGCTATTTAACAAATGAATCAGATGCGACGAAATTAGCTCGCGCGGCTTTTCGAGATACCCTCGCCGAAGCGCTCGTTGTAGCAATCCAACGTCTTTACCTCGCCGTAGAAGAAGATGCCGCGACCGGCACGCTATCTATTGCTGATTTACGTAAGGCTGGCCTACGGAAATAGTGAAAATCCAAGCATCCTGACAGGGTAAAGTTCACCCATGTCGAAGTTGGTCCCGCACGAGGAGAACCTAACCGCGCGCTATGCCGATCGTGCTGCGCGGATGATTCCTAGTGAAATTCGCTCACTCTTCGCCGTAGCCTCCCGCCCTGAAATTGTCTCTCTCGCTGGCGGTATGCCAAATCTCTCTGCCCTTCCTATGGAGATGATGGCTGATGTCGTTAAAAAGTTGATTATTGATAATGGCCAAGAGGCTCTTCAATATGGAAGCGGCCAAGGCCATCCCCGGTTACGCGAGCAAATCTGCGAAATGATGGCGCTTGAAGGAATCCGCGCTAAAAGTGATGATGTGGTTGTCACTACCGGTTCGCAAGCGGCTTTAGATCTCATCACGCGAATCTTTATTGATCCGGGCGATGTCATTCTCGTGGAAGCTCCCTCTTATGTAGGAGCGCTCGGCGTATTTGCGCAATATCAATCTCAGGTCGTTCACGTGGCGATTGATGATAAAGGGTTAATTCCTTCTGCACTCTCGGAGGCAATCACAAAAGTGCGCGCCGCTGGTGGAAAAATCAAATTTCTCTACTGCATTCCCAATTTCCAAAATCCATCTGGCGTAACGATGCCAGCAACTCGTCGAACTGAAATTCTCGAAATCTGTCGCGAAGCTGAGATTTTCGTTGTTGAAGATAATCCGTATGGACTCCTAGGTTTTGATGGTCCGGTGCCAAATGCGATGCGCGCCGAAGATAGTGAAAATGTCATTTATTTAGGTTCTTTCTCTAAGACAATTGTTCCGGGTTTGCGCGTTGGCTGGGCGCTAGTTCCACAAGGCGTTAAAGAGAAATTAATCATTGCCAATGAATCTTCTGTTCTCTGTCCATCTAACTTTGCTCAATTAACCATCTCAAGTTATCTTGCACATGAGCCATGGCGCGATCAAATCGCCTCGTTCTGTTCGCTCTATAAAGAGCGACGCGATGCAATGTTAGAAACACTTGATGCGCACTTCCCGGCGAGCGCTACCTGGACTAAACCAAAAGGTGGATTCTATGTTTGGGTCACCTTGCCACCTGAGATAGATACCAAACTCTTAGTTCCGCGAGCTATTGCCGCAAAAGTTGCTTACGTACCAGGAAC